>CAISYX010000019.1 GCA_903889815.1 uncultured Gammaproteobacteria bacterium | reverse complement strand
TATTCCCGCAATAATTATATTTTAAAATGCTTCTGTAAGATTACTTTTTACAGAAGATTAGTACCCGAGGCGGGACTTGAACCCGCACGACCGTTGTCTGGCCATTGGATTTTAAGTCCAACGTGTCTACCATTCCACCACCCGGGCATCCTCTAAGGATTTTGAAAAACAACAGTTTTAACTGTTTGTATCATTTTTAAATCCTGAGCGGGAAACGAGACTCGAACTCGCGACCCCGACCTTGGCAAGGTCGTGCTCTACCAACTGAGCTATTCCCGCATTCATTTCAGTCTGACCGGCCGCGAAATGCTTTGTTGCGACCAGAACTTTCATCATCCTGCATTGCCGTCGCCCAGTATTACCGAGCGTTGCAGGCCGAAAGAGGCGCCTATTCTAATGGCATGAGAAACTATGTCAAGCGCTCCATTCGTGTATTTAAGGGGTGCTGCGTTACAGCTTCAATGTTGGCATCGCAGCTCGCAGATACAGAATCATGGACCACAAACTGAATACTGCAGAAGCATAAATCAACAAGTACCCCACCTGTTCGAAGAACACGGGAGACTGTGCATCGACACCAATCAGAATCGTGATGCCGATCATCTGAACTGTCGTCTTCACTTTGCCCATATAGCCCACTTTGACCAGCTCGCGCTGATTGCAGTTGGCCATCCATTCACGAAGCGCTGATACGAAGATTTCACGAGCAATGATGATGGCCACGGGCAATACGAACCACACGCTGGGATAATTGGCCACAAGCAGCACGAGCGCAGCCACCACCAGCAGCTTGTCCGCAACAGGATCAAGAAACGCCCCAAAAGCAGAGGTCTGATTGAGCTTGCGTGCCAGATAACCATCGAGCCAGTCTGTGAGACTGGCTATGGCAAACAAGCCTCCCGCCAGCAGATTGCTGTGAGGCAATCCGGAATAATGCAGCAGGATGACGAAGGGAATCATCAGTACGCGGGACACAGTGACCAGATTGGCAATGTTCATGAAGCGTTCTTTCTCAAGTGAGCTGCGCGTGAAGCAAATTCATACCGGAGTCCAAGAGCCAGCATTCTACTCATTATGCAGCCACGCATAAATCTCTGCGGCAAGTTTGCTGCTGATTCCCGTAACTTTTGCCAACTGCTCCTCACTGGCACGCTGCACTTCCTGCTGTCCGCCGAAATGACGGAGCAACTCGCGGCGCCGTTTCGGGCCAAGGCCGGGAATCTGCTCCAGCGGTGACTGATTGCGCGTTCTGGCGCGGCGCTGACGATGCCCGGTGATGGCAAAACGATGAGCCTCGTCACGAATCTGCTGCAAGAGATGCAGCGCCACGGATTCGGTTGGCAACACGATCTCTTTCATATGGTCACCCGGCGACAGAAACAGTGTCTCCTGCCCTGCCCTGCGGCTGATGCCTTTGGCAATCCCTATCAGCTGCACGCCGGCAAGCTGACAATCATCAATGACCCGTCTGGCCTGTGCCAACTGCCCCTTGCCGCCGTCGATCAAGAGGATGTCCGGCACCTTGCCGCCATCGACCGCCTCAATCGCTTCCTTCGCCACGCGGGTATAACGCCGGCGCAAGGATTGCTCCATTGCAGCATAGTCGTCACCTCCGGTAATACCTTCAATATTGAAGCGGCGGTACTCACTCTTCAGAGGGCCGTTGACGTCAAATACTACACAGGAAGCCACTGGACTCTCGCCGGATGTATGACTTATATCGAAGCATTCGATGCGCTGAGGAACGGCATCGAGATCGAGCGCGATGCGCAGCTGTTCAAAGCGCTGCTGCACATTCTGCTTGTTGCTGACGAAACTTAGCAGACTCTGCTGGGCATTGGTCAGCGCCATTGCAAGCCACCTGGCACGATGCCCGCGCACACTGCTGCTGATCTTCACGGATTTCTGCGCGCAGTAGCTCATCGCCTCAGCCATGGCCTTCGCATCTTCGATGGCAGGGGCAATGATCAACTCACTCGGAATTGCGCCAGCGTTGTCTTCCTTCACGTAGTACTGCGCGATAAACGCTTCGAGCAAGGCACTTTCATTCTCCGCCAGTTTGTCACGGGGAAAGAAGCTCTTGCTGCCAATGAGACGCCCGCCACGAATCACGATCAAATGCACGCACGTATAGCCCCCCTGCATGGCGGCAGCAAGTACATCGGCATCGCTGCTTTGATCCGACACATACTGCTGCTCGTGAATGCGGCGCAGGTCAATGATCTGATCTCGTATTGCGGCTGCACGCTCGAAGTCCAGTGCCGCCGATTTTTCCTCCATTCGTGCAGTCAGTTCCTTGATGAGCCTGTCGCTGCTGCCATCCAGAAACAACTTCGAAAAATGCACATCCTGTGCGTAGTCCTCCGGCGCAACCAGACCAACGCACGGCGCCGTGCCACGACCAATCTGGTGCTGCAGGCACGGCCGGGTACGATTGCGAAAGTAACTGTCCTCACACTGCCGCAAGCGAAAGACTTTCTGCAGTATTGCCAGACTCTCCCGCACTGCACTGGCACTGGGATAGGGTCCGAAGTAACTGGCATCCTGAC
>CAISYX010000018.1 GCA_903889815.1 uncultured Gammaproteobacteria bacterium | reverse complement strand
GGCGAAGAAGAGGTGCAGATTGCCTTCCGCACCGTGCCCAACGGCCATCCTGACAAGGAGGCCCTGATGCTGGTGGACATGATTCTGGACAACCGTACCGCCGGGCTGATCAACATCAATCTCAATCAGGCCCAGGCGGTGCAGGCGGCTGGCTCGTCACCGGAGTTTCTGAACGACTATGGATCGCAGCGTCTCTGGGGTGTACCCAAGCAGGGCCAGACCCTGGCAGAAGTCGAACAACTGCTTCTGGACCAGATCGCCCATATCCGTGCCGGCGAGTTCGAAGACTGGATCATTCCCGCCATCGTCAACGACTTCAAGAAGAGCCAGAAGCAGGCGCTGGAATCCAATACCGCTCGCGTGACCACCATGCGCCAGGCCTTCATGGCCAGCGAGGAGTGGGATCACTACGTGGCCGAGATCGAGAGACTGGAACAGGTTGGCAAGGACGATATCGTGCGCGTCGCCAATCAGTATTTCGGCAGCAGCTATGTCGCCGTTCACCGCGTGAACGAGCAGCATGAGATTCCCCACGTCGAGAAGCCGCAGATCGATCCGGTTGACATCGACCCGAGCCGCCAGTCGCAATTCGCGTCCAGTATCCTGTCGATGCCCTATGAGGAGATCGAACCCACCTTCGTGGACGCCACGCAGGACTACCAGATCGTGGAATTCGCGCCGGGCGTGCCTCTGTACTACTCGCCCAATCCACTGAACGATTTGTTCTCGTTCTCCATCAGCGTCGAGACGGGTACGGAAGAGAACGACCGCCTTGGCCTTGCCACGGCGCTGCTGGAGAAGTCCGGTACCGGCGACATGTCGGCGGCCGACCTGCAGAAGGAATGGTACCGGTTGGGCAGTGAGTTCGGCATCAGTGCTGGCGCCAACGAGTCTTCAATCGGCATCAGCGGACTGGATGAGCAGTTCGAGCCCACGCTCAGCCTGATGCTGGCGCTGGTGCGCAACCCCGTGTCTGACGAGGCCACGCTGGAAGAGATGAAGGCCATCATCCTCAAGTCCCGAGAAGAGCAGAAGCAGGACCCGGGTGCCATCAGCCAGGCGCTGTTCCTGTACAACCGCTATGGCGAAGACTCGCCCATGCTGCAGACCCTTACCGCTGCCGAGATCGCGGCGTCCACAGCACCGCAACTGCAGGATGAGATCCGCAATCTGCTGACCTACAAACACACCTTGAGCTACACCGGCTCGCTGCCGCTGGATCAGTTGCAGGAAAGTCTGCGCCGCTTGTACGAAGTGCCGGCCGCGCTCAAGGATACCCCGCCTTACCGCTTCCGCACGGCCCGGGTGGTGGAGTCCAATGAGGTTTACGTGGTGAATCAAGCCACTGCTCAAGCCCAGGTGCGCATCGAGTTCCCGGACGGCACCTACGACGAGGCGCTGGTCATCCCGTCTTCGCTCTACAACACCTACTTCGGCACCAGCATGTCCAGCGTGGTGTTCCAGGAGCTGCGCGAGGCGCGCGCGCTGGCCTACTCTGCCCAGGCGCAGTACACCCAGGGCGGGCGCCTGAATGCCGAAAACCTGGCGATCGGTGCGATTGGCTCGCAGAATGACAAGACAGTTGAAGCTCTCGGCGCGTTCCTCGACCTGTTTGACAACATGCCTTCCTCCGGCGAGCGTTTTGAAGAGGCACGCAGTTCGCTGGAGAACCGCTACCGCACCTCGACAGTGGGCTTCCGGCAGATCATCGGCACCGTGCGCTCCTGGGAGCGTCTGGGCCTGGACGGCGACCCGCGTCCGGAGCGCTTCGACCAGCTGCGCAACAGCACACTGGAAGACATGCTGGCCTTCCAGCGCGACAATATCGCTGGCAAGCCGAAGCTGATCTCGATCGTCGGCGATCTGTCCCGCATCGATGTGACTGCCCTCGCGCAGTTCGGCACGGTGACGGAACTGCAGGTCGACGACCTTTTCGTGGAATGACAGGACACGGGACGTGGCAGCAAGACAGGCAAATACAGAGGCTCCGCTGAGCGTCACCGGGCTGAACAAGCGCTATGGTGCAACGCCTGTGCTCATGGATCTGAATCTGGCAGTGGAGCCAGCAGCCGTGCATGGCCTGGTAGGCCTGAACGGCTCCGGCAAGACCACCACGCTGGAGTGCATCCTTGGCATGCGCCCCTTCGACAGTGGCGAGATCCGGGTGCTGGGGCTGCGGCCCAACGAGCTCTACCGCAGTCAAGGCAGCGTGGTCAGTATTTTCGACAGCCCCAGCCTGCATCCGCAGCTTACGGTGCGGCAGACACTGGAACACGCCAGCCTGCTGTGTACGCGTGCTGTCCGCTCGCCCTCCCAGGTAGAAGAGTTGCTGGGCATCGGCAAATACAGCCGTTACCGCATCCGCGAACTTTCGCTGGGCAATCGCCGTCGCACCTCCATTGCGCAAGCCCTGCTCGGCCAACCCGGCTTTGTGATTCTGGACGAACCCTTCAACGGACTGGATGCTGGTGGCGTCGACGACGTACTCGCCCTGATCTCCCGCCTCAATCGCGAGGAAGGCACAGCATTCCTGTTGTCCAGCCACCAGCTGCCCTATCTTGAGCAGGTGTGCTCCCATCTGTCGATCCTGCACAAGGGGCGTATCGCGGTCAGTGACCGCGTCGACAAGCTGTTCAATGCCCAGAGTACCCGCCTGCTGGTGCACTGTGACGACGTGGTGCGTGCCTGCGCCATCGTGCAGGACATTCCCGGCGTGCAGATCGAGGACACCAGTGAAGCCGGGCTGCTGACCTTGAAGCTGGCCGGAGCCAACCCGGGACTGATCAATCAGCGCCTGGTGCACAAAGGCATCATGGTCAGCGAACTGGTGCCCGAGCGGGCCTCGTTGACCAGCCTGTTTCATCAGATCACCAGCCCGGCGAGCAACGACAAGGGCGCAGAGCGAGGCGTGGCATGAACGGCTTCCTCGCGGCACTCAAGGCGGAATTGTACGTGGCGCTGCGCAGCAACAGCGCGCGCCTGCTGGTCGTGTTGCCAGCCTTCATCGTGATCGCCCGCGCCAGTGTCGTGAAGCTGACAGAGACGGGACAGCAGGCCCGCGAAGCCCTGCTGGGAGGCGGCGATGATGTGACCGCGACAAGCAATGCCTGGGGCCATTTTGTCGATAGCTTCACCACTGGTCTGACGCTGATGAGTCTGTCGCTGGTGGCCTATGCTGCCTGGTCCTTTGCCAATGACCGCGACACCGGCGCCCTGCGCCATGTCTTGATCCGCCGGGTCAGCCGCCCCGGTCTGGTGCTGGCCAAACTGCTGACGGTGTACCTGCTGGCGCTGGCCGCCCTGGTGCTGCTGAGTCTGGGCATCGTCGCAATTACCGCGCTGCTGTGGGACTTCGGCCCGGTGGTGGAAGATGGCTATGAATTGATTGGCAGCGACGAGATCCGCAGCGAAGTCTGGCTGGGCCTGCGCCTGGCGCTGATTCCGCTGCCAACGGCGCTCGCCTTCGGCGTGCTGGTGTCCGTGCTGGCGCAGTCGGCCACCCAGGCGGTCACGGCGGCACTGGGTGTGACGCTGGCGCTGGACGTGTTCAAGGGCGTGCTGGGCGATGCGGCCCGCTACCTCTACGCCAGCTTCCAGCCTTCGCTGATCGATCAGTCCTACCTGCAGGATGTCGGGCGCCTGGTGCGCGGTTACTCGGATGTCATGATTGACCCACAAGTCCTGTCTCTGAATGCGTGGGTGCCGTTGCCGCAACTGGCGCTGTTCGTCGTGATTGCCCTGCTCGTCGTGAGGAGAAAGGCCCTGTGAGACTGTCCATTCGTCACTTTCGCGAACTGCACCGAAGTGCCCTGCCCGGCCTGTGCGCCTTGCTGCTGGCCGGCTGCATGAGCAGCGAGCCCCGCCAGCTGGTGCCCAGCATCACATTGTCGCCGGAGACGGTGAGCCTGAGCGGCGGCGAACCCGTGGGCAGCGGCCTTAACTTTGGCATGAGCACCGCCCTCAACGAGAGCGATTCCCTGAGCAACATTGCCATCCTGCCGGGCGTGCGCGTGCGCGCTGTTACCCCCGGGGGTGCGGCAGATCTGGCGGGGCTGCGGGCGGGCGATGTCATCCTCACGATCGACCAGCGCGAAGTGAATCATCCTGATCTGGTGGAAGCCCTGGCGCAGCAGACCGACACCGCCGGGGCCTTCACGCTGGAAGTGCGCCGCAACACCACTGTCTTTCAGACCATCCTGAACGCCAGCGCTCAGCGCGATGCCCGTGCCGACCTGGTGGAACTGTACCGCGCTGACCCTATTGCCACCCGCGCCGGCTATGTCACCGAGATTTATGACACGGCGGGCGGCCAGCCCCGCTCGGGAGCCCGCATTGTCGAGTTGTTTGACGCCAGCCCGCTGCCGTATGCCGGGCTGGAGATTGGCGACACCATCCTCGCCCTGAACGATGTTCCCGTGACCTCGGCCCAGGACTTCATCACCCGACTGAACACCGAACACACTCTCGGCGAAGACGTGCGCCTGAGCGTGGCGCGCGACTCGACACTGGCATTGGAGACCTTCGGACGCGAAGTGCGCCTGTGGAGTCCCGGGCGGCGGCTCAGTCGCCTGTCACTGGGCCCCCTGCTGCAGTATGAGTCCAGCCTGAGTCCTGAGCAGACCCGCCTCGCCATCGGCGACCTCTGGTTGTTCTCGCTGTTCAGCTACAGCCATGAAGAAGGCGAAAAGGAATACCGCCTGCTGAGCCTGTTCCGCTTCGCCACCGGCTATGGCGAGCTGGTCGAGGAGGCCGCGCCATGAGTCCCCATCGCCGCGCCTCTTGCGCTGCGCTGTCTGCGCTGCTGGCAGGCCTGACGCTGACAGCCAGCGCCTCACTGCAGGCTCAGCTCAATTTCGCCGCCTCGGAAATTGCGTTGGGGGAGTGGCCCGACGATGTGCTGCGCGAAGACATGGATGGCGACGGCCGCCTGGACCTGATTGTGCCGCACTGGAGCGCTGAGGCCGGGCGCGAAATGCTGATCTACCTGCAGGACGAGGGGGGACGCTTCCCTCCCGAGCCTTCGCGCCACGTGGAGATCAAACCCGAGATCATTGCGGTCGCCCTGGCCGAACTGCGCCCCGCCCCCGGCAAGGAGCTGCTGCTGTTCTCCGGTACCGGCGTCTTCAGTCTGTCCTCGGCGATTCCCAGCTACACCGACAATCTCAGGCCGCTATTCGACTGGCCACTGGTAGCCTCGGTGCCGGACCGCCGCCGCGTGCTTTACTTTCCCACGCTGCCCGACATGAATGGTGACAGCTTTGTGGACCTGCTGCTGCCCGGCCGCGACGGCTATGGCTTTTTCAAAGGCGGCGCGGATGAGCAGTTCGCGCTGGCCCATGCCTTCAGTACCGTGAATCAGGAACTGGACCCCTCGGAAGTGCCGCTTGGCGGGGCACGCCTGGACACCAGCATCGCCATCAATGAGCAGGAAGGCATCGTGCTCAATGTGCGCGCTCTGGGCACCACGGTCTTTGAAGACTTCCTGTCTTCCTGGCAGGACAGCACCCAGACCACCTTGCTGGAAGCACAGCACTGGCTGCCCGCGGCAATCTTCGCGAACATGAACGACGACAAGGTTCTGGACATCGTGTTCATGAACATTGGCAATGATCTGTACGGACAGATCAACATTCTGGAACAAGCCAGCGATGGCGGTTTCGCTGACGTGCCGGACTGGCGCGGACCGATCGACACACGTGGCGACATCCGCCTTGTGGACGTCAGCGGCGACGGCCTGCCCGATGTGCTGCGCATCATCGACAATTCCAACGAGTGGACGGTGCAGTTCTTCCTGAACAAGGGTGGCGCGTTCGCGCTGGACCAGCCCGATCAGGTGATGCGTTTCTCAGGCTATGACCTGACCCTGTCCGTTACCGATATCGCAGGTGATGGCCGTCCGCAGCTCAGCGTCAGCTACTACACGATTCCCGTGGTCAATGCCGTGCGCACTGCCAGCATCGTGCGCTCGCAGCTGCTTTACGCCAGCAGTACTGCTCCCGGCGAGGTGTTCACCACGCGGCCCGATTTCAAACTCGACGAAAACTTCTCGGCGGATGCCGTACGCGGCCTTTCCTCACAGATTCATTTGCAGTCGGACCTGGATGGCGATGGCCGCAAGGACGCCATAGCACTGGGTCCGGACGGTGCCATTGCAGCGCGGGCCATTGCCGACAATCTGCAGTTTGCCGACACCCCCTTCTGGCAGCATGTGCCCACGCGATCGGTGCTGCGCTTCGATGTGCAGGACATGAATGGCGATGGCATTGCCGATCTGCTCCTGTATCACTCGACGGCCATGACGCTGCTGGTATCCACGCCATGACTCTTTGTCGAACGACATCCCCCGCACGCGTTCTTGCCCTGGCGTTCCTGCTGGGCACAACCGCCACGCCGAGTCTGGTCAGCGCGCAGTCTGCGCAGACCTTGCCTGGTTACAACAGCCTGCCGTTTACCCTGCCTG
The DNA here is from genome assembly GCA_903889815.1 of uncultured Gammaproteobacteria bacterium. Classification (GTDB taxonomy): domain Bacteria; phylum Pseudomonadota; class Gammaproteobacteria; order Pseudomonadales; family Pseudohongiellaceae; genus UBA5078. Next base: position 3,342 of record CAISYX010000018.1, on the reverse strand, counting down.
CCGACACTGAGCGACTTCTGCTGGTGGACGCTGACCGCGATGGACTGACAGACGTGCTGAGTGTCGCCGCCACGCGCATCAGCCTGTACTTCCAGCGCGGGGCGACCGCCAGTGCCGGGTTCGACTTCACGGCACCGGACACCAGCGTGACACTGGAAGGCCGCAGCATCGGCTGGGAACTGAGTGAGAATTATCCCGATACCCAGGGCAATCGAGCCTTCTCATTGCTGGCACTGGTGGATGGTGCGCGCGTGCTGCAGTGGCCGATCCGTGAACGCCAGTTTGCCGCTCCGCTGGAAGTTCTCAGCGGACTTGCCGCCTTCGCGGGCGCCGGCGTCAATCGCCTGCACTTTTCCCGCGACATCAACAACGATGGACTGGACGATCTGATCATTCCCGGCGCTGGCACGCTGCAACTGCATATCCGCAACGCCGATGCCAGCTACCAGACGCCGCTGAGCGTGCAGTCTGACATGCAGATCAATACCACCCTGTTCATGCGCCAGAATCTGGAGCGGGATGTCGGTCAGTCTCTGCGCATTCCCCTGGTGGCGCTGCGTGACGTTAACCGTGATGCCCTCCCCGACCTGATATCGGAAACCGAGGAGCGTTTCGATGTCTTCCTCGCCAGTGTAACCGGCGCGTATTTCCCACAGACGCCCAGCTACTCCGTCGACCGCCTTGAAATTCGGGAACGCCTGGGCAATTTCGACTTCGATCAGCTGGATTTTTCGAATCTCACCGGCATGCTGGCCCTGACTCACGAGGAGTTGCTGCAGGATGTCGACGGCGACGGCATCGACGACTTCGTGCTGCGCGAAGGGGGCAAGGTCTCGCTGTTTGCAGGCAGCGCCACGGGCATGGACTTCAGCCAGCCGCGCCAGGTGCTGCGCTCGGGAGGCAATGTGCTCACGACCTTCCTGCACGACGAGAACGAGGACGGTCGCCCCGACCTGTGGCTGTGGCGGGTGGAGTCGGTGTCCGTCGGTGACCTGTTTCTGTGGCTGGCCATTGCCGGCTCCATCAATGTGGAGGCCTTCGTCTATCCCAATGAGGGCGAGAGCTTTGCGCGCCGTCCATCGCGGCAGCTCACGGTGGCGCTGAAGTTCCCCTCTGCGGTGCGTCTGCTCAGCTCGGCCATCGACATCCGGGAGCAGGCGCGAGCGCTGGAAGAGACCACGATTCTGCCGACCGAGATCGCGCAGATGAGCGGCGTGGAATCGACGCGGGACCTGCTGGTCCTGCTGGAAGACCAGGTACAGGTGTTCATGGGCGCCATGGACCCTCCGGCCGTCGTCCCGGAGGACCGGTTCCTGGCGTCACTGGATTACAGTCGCAGTCGCAATGAATACGAGATCGACATCCGGCGCTTCATCGACGAATTTGAAATCGAGCAGAACAGCGAGTTGCGCCGTGTGGAGGGGCGCACGCCGGAGCATGCACTGACGCTGACCGAGGCCATGCGTAACGGGGACGTGCAGGCGGCGTCTCTCAATGACGATGGCCGCGACGACGTGTTCGTGTTCCTGTCCCGCAGTCGCGACGAGATATCCGGACTGCTGCTGCTTTCGGAGCCCTGAGCAGGACAATCCGGCTACGCGTAGCGATGGTTAGTATCGACTCCGACTGATACTGGTCATCCCCTGCCCCACTCAATGCAGGCGTACAATCGCTGCACCTGCTTCAGTGAGTGACGCGCCCCATGCACAGACGACCCTTGTTCTCTCTGCAGTTCGCCCATGCCTTGCGCGAGAGCGTGCTGCGCGAACCCTATCCTCTGGCCAGGTTCAACAAGGATGTGCTGGCAGGGATCACGGTCGGCATCATCGCGATGCCACTGGCCATGGCACTGGCCATCGCCAGCGGCGTGGCGCCCCAGTATGGTCTGTACACGGCGATCATCGGCGGCTTTCTCATCGCACTGAGCGGCGGCTCGCGCTACAGCGTCTCGGGGCCCACCGCGGCCTTCGTCGTCATTCTCTACCCCGTCGCCCAGACCTGGGGGCTCAGTGGCCTGCTGGTCGCCACCGTCATGTCCGGCGTGATCATGGTGGGCATGGCGCTGTTGCGGCTTGGCCGACTTATCCAGTACATCCCCGAGTCGGTCGTGCTGGGGTTTACCGGCGGCATTGCGGTGGTGATCGTGACGCTGCAATTGAAAGACCTGGCCGGACTGCCCGTCGCCGTGATGCCCGAACACTTCATCGCCAAGTTGCAGGTGCTGGCGGCGAATGCGGGCGCTGTGCACTGGCCGAGCGTGACCGTGGCGGCGCTGACGCTGACCGTGATGCTGCTGTGGCCGCGCCTGCGCACGCCGGTGCCGGCGCATTTGCCGGCGATTCTGATAGCCAGCCTCGCGGCGCTGCTGCTGGACGGCAGCGGACACCCGGTGGATACCATCGGCACGCGCTTCAGCTTCAGCCTTCCCGATGGCTCAACGGGCGCGGGCATCCCACCGCTGCTGCCACACTTTCAGTGGCCATGGCTGCGGGAAGGACCGGGGGGCGAGGCCGTGATCTGGTCGTGGCAGGCGGTGCGGGAACTGGTGCCGGCCGCTCTGGCCATCGCGATGCTGGGCGCCATCGAATCCCTGCTCTGCGCCGTGGTGCTCGACGGCATGAGCGGCAAGCGCCACAGCGCCAACAGCGAGCTGCTGGGCCAGGGCATCGGCAACATCGTGACGCCTTTCTTCGGCGGCATCACGGCCACGGCCGCCATTGCCCGTTCGGCAGCCAACTTCCGATCCGGGGCCCAGAGTCCGGTGGCCGCCATGATTCATGCGCTGGTGGTGCTGCTTGGACTGGTGGCCTTTAGCGGCTTGCTAAGCTACCTGCCCATGGCCGGCATGGCCGCGCTGCTGCTGGTGGTGGCCTGGAACATGAGTGAGGCGCCCAAGGCCCTGCATCTGCTGCGAACGGCGCCGGCCAGCGATGTGCTGGTGTTCCTGACGTGCTTCACGCTGACGGTGATCTTCGACATGGTGATCGCGATTGGCACCGGCATGGTGCTGGCAGCGCTTCTGTTCATGAAGGAGATCGCCGACATGACCAAGGTGTCGGACATCAGCGAGAACAGGCGCCTGGTGAGCGAGCCGCCACCCCCTGGCTGGTGCATCCTCAAGATCAGCGGCCCCTTGTTTTTTGCAGCGGCAGACCGGGTGTTCGGAGAAATTGCGGAGAGTTGCAGCAAGCACCGCGGCATCCTGCTGTATCTGGACGGTGTGCCGATTCTGGACGCGGGCGGCCTGTCGGCGCTGGAGAAACTGGTGGAGCGCTGCGGTGCCAATGGCACCCAGCTGGTACTGACAGACCTGCAGTTTCAGCCGCTGAAAACCCTGGCCAG
>CAISYX010000017.1 GCA_903889815.1 uncultured Gammaproteobacteria bacterium | reverse complement strand
GGCTCGCAGATCATGGACGTCGGCTCGCTGTGGGCCCAGGCCGGGCTGAGCGGTTTCGGCCGTGAGCATGAGCTGGAGGCCGACACCCTGGGCGCCGAGTACGTGCTCAAGGCGGGCTATGACCCGCAGGCCGTGATCAAGGTGGTGACCGTGCTCAAGAATCAAGAAGACTTCAACACCAAGGTGGCCAATGAGCAGCCCAGCTACCACGGCCTGTTTGCCACGCACCCGCGCAATGACACACGTCTGCAGGAAGCCATTGCCAGCGTCGGCGCGTTGCCGGAAACGGCTGCCACTCTGGTGGACGACGCGCGTTTCCGCGCCGAGATGGACGGTCTGGTGGTGGGCGAGAGCCAGGCCACTACGGGCACCGAGGCCCGCAATCGCTATTACCAGACCCTGCTGGGCTACACCATGGTGTTCCCCGATGGCTGGGCGCTGACCGAAACGCCCACCACCGTGTCGGGCAGCAATCCGGAAGGCACGCTGAGTCTGCGCGTGGACGTGCAGCGCATGCAGGAGAACAAGGAGCCGCGGCTGTACATCCGCGAGAATCTGGGTATTACCGATCTCCAGAAATCCGAGCCGCTGGAACAGTTCCGGCTGCTGGGCTATACCGGCACCACCCAGAAGGAAGGCAAGCTGCAGCGCGTGGCGGTGCTCTACCTGGGGCCGCGTGTCTTCATCATCACGGGAGACATCCAGGATGCCGCGCAGGCCGAGGCCTTCGACGCCCAGTTGCTGGCCTCCATCCGCACCTTCCGCGCCATCCAGACCAACGAGCGCTTCTCGGGCAACGAGAGCCGCATCCGCTATGTGCAGGTGGGCGAGGGCTTCAGCTGGCCAGAGCTGGCCCGCATCAGCCCGGTGGGCAATTACCCGGAAGAGACTCTGCGTCTGCTCAATGGCTATTACCCGACGGGGAACCCTGAGGTGGGGAGCTGGATCAAGATTGTGGAGTAGCGCTTACGCCAGCGTTTCCCACTGGGCATAGCGCTCATCCAGCTGCGCCTGCACGGTTGAAAGCTCCTTCAGCTTCACATCGATCGCCGCCTGCGCCTGGGCGTAGAAACCCGGGTCGGCGATGGTCTCGGTCAGCGCCGCGATCTTTGCCTCCAGCTTCTCGATGTCCTTGGTGATCTGCTCCAGTTCCTTCTGCTGCTTGAAGCTGAGCTTCGGCGCCGGTGCTGCCTTCTCCGGAACTTTCGCCACCAGCTCTGCCGCCGCCTTCGCCGCACTGGCGGCCTGCGCCTTGGACTCCTTCTCCTGATCCATAAACGACACCAGGCGCCCGCCCTGATTCACCCAGTCCTGATAGCCGCCCACATATTCCTGCACCACGCCATTGCCTTCGAAGGCGATGCTGCTGGTGACGACATTGTCGAGGAAGCGGCGGTCGTGGCTGACCAGCAGGATGGTGCCGTTGAACTCCAGCAGAATCTCTTCCAGCAGCTCCAGCGTCTCCATGTCCAGGTCGTTGGTGGGTTCGTCCAGCACGATGAGGTTGGCAGGCTTGCTGAACAGCTTGGCAAGGATCAGACGGTTCTGCTCGCCGCCCGACAGGGACTTCACCGGCTGGCGCGCACGGGCAGGGGCGAACAGGAAGTCCTGCAGATAGCTGATGACATGGCGCTGCTTGCCATTGATCTCGATGAAGTCGCGCCCTTCGCACAGATTGTCGATCACTGACTTTTCCAGCTCCAGCTGGTTGCGCAGCTGGTCGAAGTAGAGCAGTTCCAGATTGGTGCCGATCTTCACCTCGCCCTCATCGGGTAGCAGCGTGCCCAGCAGAATCTTCAGCAGCGTGGTCTTGCCG
>CAISYX010000016.1 GCA_903889815.1 uncultured Gammaproteobacteria bacterium | reverse complement strand
TTGTTGTTTGCGTGAGAAACATTGTTGCCTGTAAGCGGTTTCTTACCGGTTACGATACATACGTTAGCCATTGCCTTGCCTCATTACAGAACCGGAATCATCGGAGCCTCGCCAACACAGGCCACAACCCCGACACATACTGCTGTCTTGCCAAAAAAAGAGCTGCGTTTTATACCAAAACGGCTTTTCAATAGCAACACAAAAGCTTTGCGACCAGCGGTTAAGCCTTCAGAACTCACCTTTTTCCTAGACTACTCCCCGCTCTGCCAGCGACACAACTTCCTTGTTGCCCACGATGATATGGTCAAGCACCCGCACATCGATCGTGCTGAGAGCTGACTTCAATCGCAGTGTGATCGCCACATCAGCATGGCTTGGCTCCGCGATGCCAGATGGATGATTGTGGGCAAAAATCACTGCTGCGGCATTATTGTGCAGACAACGTTTGACGACTTCGCGCGGGTAAACGGCAGCACCGTCGATGGTGCCGGAAAACAGCTCCTCGAAGCGCAAGACTCTGTGCTGATTGTCCAGATAAAGGCAGGCGAACACCTCGTGGGGATAGTGGCGCATGCGTGCCCGCAGGTATTCCCGGGTCAGCTCGGAGCTGCTCATCACATCGCGCTCCTCCAGCTGCTCCCGCAGGTGTCGCTGCGAAAGCTCCTGCATCGCCTGCATCTGGACATACTTGGCCAGGCCTAGACCATCCTGCTCACAGAACTCGTCCAGAGGACAGGTAAAAAGTCGCGTCAGGCTCCCAAAGGCCTCGAGCAAATCTCTCGCGAGGTCAAGTGCGCTGCGCCCTTTCACACCGGTGCCCAGATTGATGGCCAGCAGCTCTGCATCCGAAAGACTGGCCGCCCCGTTCTCCAGCAGGCGCTCCCGTGGCCGCTCCCTGGCGGGCCAGTGTTTGATGCTCATGTTGCCTCCGTGGCAGTAATCGTCTCTCCTTCGATAGTAGCAGAGCAGCCCGATCGCGCTGCGCGACTGCCGTGAGGCACAAAATTGAATCCCCGCAACCCGACTGTTAAGCTTCCAGATCTCCTTCCACCACCTGCACCGGAATGGCATGCCATGAAGAGCCTGAGCAACAAGCGTATCCTGCTCGGCATTACAGGCGGTATTGCCGCCTACAAGAGCGCAGAACTTGCGCGACTTTTCAGCAAGGCTGGCGCAGATGTGCGCGTTGTCATGACACCTGCGGCTGTCGAATTCATCACCCCTCTCACCCTGCAGGCCCTGACGGGCAATAAGGTTCACACACAACTGCTGGACGCTGATGCCGAAGCCGGCATGGGCCATATTGAACTGGCACGCTGGCCGGATCTGATAATTGTCGCCCCGGCGAGTGCCGATTTTCTGGCCCGTGCAGCATCCGGAGAAGCCAATGATCTCCTCAGCACCCTGATTCTTGCGACTTCAGCCCCTGTGGCTGTAGCGCCAGCCATGAACCAGGCCATGTGGGGCAATGCAGCAACCCAGGACAATCTGACGGTGCTGCGCGCGCGTGACATGCTGATTTTCGGGCCGGACTCCGGACCGCAAGCCTGCGGTGATACCGGGCTTGGACGCATGCTGGAGCCGCAGCAAATCATTGAGCTTGCGGCGGGACTGTTCGAGGATGCACTGCTGTCGGGGTTGCGGATCTGCATCACCGCCGGTCCCACCCGGGAGGCTCTGGACCCGGTTCGCTACATCAGCAATCACAGTTCCGGCAAAATGGGTTTCGCACTGGCTGCAGAAGCGGCCGCTGCAGGCGCGATCGTGACGCTGATCAGCGGCCCTGTGGCATTGCAAACGCCCGAGCGGGTGCAGCGCGTGGATGTGGTCAGTGCCCGGGACATGCTGGAAGCCAGTCTGGTGGCTACCCAGAATTGCGATATCTTCATCGGCGTTGCTGCTGTGGCGGACTACCGCCCGGCCGCTGTCGAGACACAGAAGATCAAGAAGTCATCAGACGCCTTCAGCATCGCACTGGTGCCGAACCCGGACATCATCAGCAGCATCGCCGCACTCGACAATCGCCCTTTTACGGTGGGTTTCGCCGCCGAAACACACAATATTGAGACTTTCGCGCTGTCCAAGCTGCAGCGCAAGAAACTGGACATGCTTTTCGCGAATGATGCAACCGCGACGTTTGGCAGTGACGACATCTCTGCCATCGCCCTTTGGCCGCAGGGCCGCAGTGTGCTCGGTCCAGGCAACAAGCAGTTGATTGCACGTCAGATGCTGGCCCTGATCCATACGCGATATACCCTGCCAAGGCAGGGGGATTTCCGATAGCCATCCGCCTGCGTTCTGGTGGATACTCCTTGCGCCAGAACTCATTTGCAGACCAGCACGAACAATGACAACAAGCGCACAATCAGTTTCCTTGCAGCACCCCGCCATTTCCCCGGGCATCTTCCGCGCTTACGATATTCGCGGCATTGTCGGGGACGATCTGACAACCGAAGGCGTGGAACTGATAGGCAAAGCCCTGGCCTCACTGGCACTCGAAGCTGGCGAACATACGGTATTGTTTGGCGCCGATGGCAGACTCTCCAGTCCCTCGCTTCGCGAGCCACTGCTGCGCGGAGTCCTGTCGACGGGACTCAATGTCGTTGATCTCGGCGTTATTCCCACCCCGCTGCTTTACTTTGCCAGTTTCACAACGCCTTGGGCATCCGGCCTGATGCTGACGGCAAGCCATAACCCAGCGCACTACAATGGCATCAAGATTATCCGGCAGCGCACCTGCCTTACGCCTGAGCAGATTCAGCAAATAAGGCTCAGGGCGGATAGTGGTCACTTCCTTATGGGGCAGGGCACCCTGAGCAGACGGGATGTGGGAGCCGACTACGTGGCCCGCCTGCAGCGCGACATCACGCTCCGGCGGCCTCTGAAAGTGGTTGTCGATTGTGCCAACGCGGTCCCGGCGCTTATTGCGCCCGCCTTGTTTGCAGCGCTCGGCTGCGACGTGATTCCTCTGTATTGCGAGCTCGACGGGCATTTCCCCAATCATCAGCCCGACCCCACCGTGGCGGAAAACCTGACTGCCCTCGTACAGGCGGTACAGGCGCATGGTGCGGATGTTGGCATCGCACTGGATGGTGACGGCGACCGAGTCGTAATGGTCACCGAGAAGGGCAGCGCAATCGATACCGACCGCCTGCTGATGCTGTTCATCAAGGACATTCTGCCCCGTTGCGAAAACCCTGCAAGAGTGGTCTATGACGTCAAATGCAGCACCCTGGTGGCGCAGCTTGTCGTGGCGCTGGGCGGCACGCCGGTAATGAGTCGCAGCGGGCACTCGTTCATGAAGCAGAGCATGCAGGAATCGGGCGCCGTGATCGGGGCTGAGTTTTCTGCGCACGTCTTCATCAAGGACGGCTGGTACGGGTACGACGACGGTCTTTATGTGGCGTCGCGCTTTCTGGAGCTGTTGACCCGTAGCCCGGACTCCGCAGAAACCATGCTGCGCGGGCTGCCCCAGAGCATCGTGACACCGGAGCTGCGAATCGACGTAAGCGATGAGCGCAAGTTCCACCTGATGGAACGTATACTCCAATGCGCCTGTTTTCCGCAGGCAAGGGTGTGCGTCCTGGATGGCATGCGCGTGGACTTCCCCGATGGCTGGGGCTTGATCCGTGCGTCCAATACAACGCCGGCGCTGTTGCTGCGGTTCGAAGCCACAAGTCGGCAGGCATTGCTGGACATTCAGGCGCTGTTCCGTGAGTTGTTGCGGGAAGTAGACGAGCACCTGGAGCTTGCTTTCTGATAGCGGCGGCGGGTCCTCACACACCTCCCAAGAGCGATGGCGAGAGTGAAAAATCCGTTTCAGCCTGTATACTCTGCGCATTCCTGACCGGGCGGCCAAGCCTCCCCTCCTTCACTCTCTCGATTGGAACTCCACCGATGCCACTGGATTTTGCTGCTGCCAAGAATATTGCCAACGTCCTCACCGAAGCCCTGCCCTACATCCAGAAGTTCACCGGATGCACCATCGTCGTGAAATACGGTGGCAATGCCATGACTGACGAAGTGCTGAAGAACAGTTTTGCACGGGACATCGTGCTGATGAAGCTGGTTGGCATGAACCCCGTCGTCGTGCATGGTGGCGGCCCGCAAATCGGCTCCTTGCTCACCAAGCTCGACATTCAGTCCGAGTTCATTGACGGCATCCGTGTCACAGACAGCAAGACCATGGACGTGGTGGAAATGGTGCTTGGCGGGCTGGTCAACAAGGAAATCGTCAGCCTGCTCAACAAGAATCAGGGCAAGGCCATCGGCATCACCGGCAAGGACGGCAACCTCATCCAGGCGAAAAAACTGCTGAAGAAGAGCTCCATCGACAGCAAGATGCTGGACATGGGCCAGGTCGGCAGCATTGAAAAGATCAACCGCGAAGTGCTGGATATCCTCAAGAACAGCGATTTTATCCCCGTGATTGCGCCTATCGGCACGGATCGCCATGGCAACACCTACAACATCAACGCCGACACTGTCGCTGGGGAGATTGCCAAGGTGCTGGGGGCCGAGAAGCTGATGCTGCTGACGAATATCGCCGGTGTCATGGACAAGTCCGGCGCCGTGGTCACCGGCCTGAGCACAGCGCAGGTTGACGAGATGATTGCCGATGGCACCATCTACGGCGGCATGCTGCCCAAGATCGAATGCGCGCTGGATGCCGTCAACAACGGCGTGCGCAGTGCCCACATCATTGACGGGCGCGTTGAACACGCGGTCCTGCTGGAAATTTTTACCAACACAGGCGTAGGTACACTCATCAGCAATTCACGCTCCGCAAGCGCCGAGTAAGGATAAAGACCCTCACATGCCAGCCGAAGTCCGGATTTCACGCAAGGAACACATTCTGCAGTCACTGGCCCGCATGCTCGAAAGCAGCCCGGGAGAGCGCATCACCACGGCTGCACTGGCCCGGGAGGTGGGCGTTTCGGAAGCCGCGCTGTACCGGCATTTCCCGAGCAAGGCGCGGATGTTTGAAGGCCTGATCGCCTTCATTGAGGAAACGCTGTTTACGCGGATCACGCGCATTCTGGAAGACGAGCCATCTGCAGCGAGACGCTGTGAGAAGATCCTGACCCTGGTGCTGACGTTCTCCGAGAAGAACCCCGGCATGACCCGGCTGCTGACGGGTGATGCTCTGCAAGGGGAAACCGAGCGCCTGCGCGTCCGGATCAGTCAGCTGTTTGATCGCCTTGAGGCGCAGATCAAGCAGGTACTGCGGGAAGCGCAGATTCGCGAGACTCTCAAATGCGCCGTCTCTCCAACCGTGATGGCCAATCTGTTGATGGCCAGCACAGAGGGCAGGCTGATGCAGTTTGTGCGCAGCGAATTCAAGAAACAGCCAACCGAGCATTGGGATGAACAGTGGGAATTCCTGTCCCGCAACATGCTGGCGCCCTTCGCCTGAGCCTTCTCTCAATGCCGTGGGAGCTTGCTTGCAAGCGAGCTGTTCGCGGGCAAGCCCGCTCCCACAGAGAGTTGAATCACACCCCGTACTGTTCCCGGTAAGCCTCGACAGCCGCCAGACTCTGCGCCAGCGCAGGGTCCTGCTGCCGCCCAAGATAGGTGACGATCATTTCGAGAGAGATGATGCAGATAACCGGAATTCCGTACTGCTGGCGAATTTCCTGAATTGCAGACAATGACCCCGTGCCGCGCTCCTGCCGATCCAGCGCCACCAGGATGCCCGCTGGCGTCGCCCCTGTGCGTTGCAGCAAGTCCATCACTTCGCGAATCGCCGTGCCTGCCGTGATCACATCATCGACGATCAGCACACGGCCCTGCAGGGGCGCACCGACAGTCAGTCCTCCCTCCCCGTGGTCCTTGGCTTCCTTGCGGTTGAAGCAGTAGGGTTTGTTGATGCCGTGCTGCTGCGCCAGGGCTGTGGCCGTGGCCGCTACCAGCGGGATGCCTTTGTATGCCGGTCCGAACAGCAGGTCATATTCGACTCCCGAAGCCGCCAGAGCTGCTGCGTAGCTGTTGCCGATGAAGGCCAGAGCTTCACCGGTATTGAACAGGCCGGCGTTGAAGAAATACGGGCTGGTGCGCCCGGACTTCAACGTGAAACTGCCGAAGCGCAGAATCTCGTGACGAATGACGAAGTCGATGAAAGCTCGCTGGTAGTCCTGCATGGGCGCTCCTTTGCAAGGGGTGTAGGAATCAGATGCCAAGGGCGTCCCTCTGCTTCTGCAGCAATTCGCTGATGCCTTTCTGCGCGAGGGAGATCATGGCCTGCAACTCCGTGTTGTCGAAGTCATTTTCTTCTCCAGTACCCTGCAGCTCGATGAAACGCAGGCGCTCGGTCATCACGACATTCATGTCGGTCTCGGCATTGGAGTCTTCGGCATAATCCAGGTCCAGCACCGGCACACCCTTGAAAATGCCGACCGACACCGACGCAATCAGCTGCTTCATAGGATTGGCCTTGAGCTTGCCACTGCGGAGCAGCGTGCCGATTGCATCATGCAATGCAACACAGCCCCCGGTAATGGAGGCAGTGCGGGTGCCGCCATCAGCCTGAATCACGTCACAGTCGATCTTGATGGTGTGTTCACCCAGCAGTTTCATGTCCATCGCGGCGCGCAGTGAACGGCCGATCAGTCTCGAAATCTCGAGAGTACGGCCTCCCTGGCGACCGCTGACGGCTTCTCGGTCCATGCGCGAGCCGGTCGAACGCGGCAGCATCCCGTATTCCGCCGTGACCCAGCCGGTACCACTGCCCTTGAGAAACCGCGGTACCGAATCCTCAACGCTGGCGGTGCAGATCACTTTCGTATCGCCGAACTCCACCAGCACGGAACCTTCCGCGTGCTTGGTGTAATGACGGGTGATACGGATGTCGCGCAGTTGATCGGGATGTCGCTGGCTTGGACGAATCGGGTCTTGCATGCTGCCTCACAGGAAGTCTCTTGAATTGAGGCGCGATTATCCTTGATAAGCACAGGGATGGCGAGTCAGTGGCCGGATATTGGAGTACCATGCTGTCTCCAACCCGCAGGAAATCCGGAGCTGATCCGTACGCTGAGGGTTCCATTGAAGTTTGCAGCAAGGAGCCCTGATCATGATTCAGAGCATGACGGCTTTCGCAAGAAAGCAAATCCCTTTTGGTCGCGGAATCCTGGTGTGGGAGATCCGGTCAGTCAATCATCGCTATCTTGAAACAGCTTTCCGCTTCCCAGAAGCACTGCGCGCCCTGGAGCCGGCCATTCGCGAGTCGCTGCGCAAAACATTGTCACGCGGAAAGATCGATTGCCAGCTGCGCATTGAATCGGAAGATCGCAAGAGTGGGGCGTTGCAGATCGATGTGGAGGCCGTGTTCCGGCTTAACGAAGCCAGTGGTCAGATCCTCTCACTGACCGGCGGCGGCCCCGCCCTGACAGTGATGGAAATCCTGAAATGGCCGGGGGTCCTGCGTGAGGCAGACGCCCTGCCGGAAGATCTGGATGAAGTCGCTCTGGCACTTTTCAGCGCCACCCTTGAAGACCTCATTGCCACGCGTCAGCGCGAAGGCCAGGAGTTGTTCGGCTTCATCAGCAAACGCATCGAGGCAGTACGCGAAATTGTCTCTTCCGTCCGCATCCGCATGCCCGACATCATGGCGCGCCAGCAACAAGCGCTGCGTGACCGGCTCGACACCCTGAAGGTCGATCTCGACCCTGCCAGACTGGAGCAGGAGATCGTGATTTACGCCCACAAGTGTGACATTGATGAAGAGCTGGACCGACTGGAAACCCATCTGAACGAAGTCGAGCGCGTCCTGCGCCTGGCGGAGCCTTCCGGGCGCAGGCTGGACTTTCTGATGCAGGAGCTGAACCGTGAGGCCAATACCCTTTCGTCAAAGTCCATCGTCGCCGAAACCACGCTGAACGCGGTGGATTTGAAGGTCTTGATCGAACAGATGAGGGAGCAGATCCAGAATATCGAGTGAGCAAGTGGAAGCAGACCTGAAGACGAAACTGGTCTCGGTCAGCCGGTTTGCTCCCGTCAGGGAGCGACCTGGTTCCACTGCATCGTCCTGCTGCGCCAGTGTTCTTCAATGGCCTGCACGAAACCCTTGTTCACGAACTTGGCGCGCTCTTCATTCCACAGCGGCGAGTCGAGTCGCAATACGATACCTTCCACCTGGCCGGCACGGTAGCAGCTGGTGGCCTGCTCCAGAAACTGCGTCAGCGACTTGCGTGTGAACTGGCCACGGCCCAGTTCGGGTACGAGAGCAAGCCCCAGCAACTGAGCGAAAGCGTTGCGCCGCGCGACACTCCAGAATTTCCCCTCTGAACGATCATAGACATCGAACAGCAGAAACCAGTCCGGCAAGGCATGGTAGTCCAGGGAATGTTGCGCCGCGCACCATTCGCCAAACAGGATGACGTCGGGGGACAGATGGCTCTTCAAGGCAAACTCGTACTGGCCGATCCACGAATTCAGGCGTGAGAACTGCCCGTTGAAGGGCCTCTCGAGGTAACTGCCACGATTCTGCGCCTGCAGTTCACCTGCGTTGTCCAGCGAGATGCCGAGGTTTGCGCCATCCAGTTTCTCTTCGATGATCAGCTCATGCTGCAGCATCACCTCGACCTCATGGGCCGGCAGCACCTTGTCGCCGCGCGGCTCGCCGTCCCCCAGCCAGATCAGATGATGGGTGTGAGGGAAGCGGAAGAATTCAGTCATGGTGGAGCACCTTTTGATGTCGTTGCTGTTTCTCTGCGTGGCGCGCTCTGGACCAGTCGGGGATGAGGGGCAGCAGGGTCAGGCCTGTGCGCGTGAGTTGTGCCTCCCAGTCGTGCCAGTCGGTATCCCCTGCAAAGGCTATCGCACTGTTGCCTGGCAGCAAAAGTGCCTGCAGGGCGGCGGCCACCATCTTGCGGTCGGCCAGGTCGTGCACGACGTCATCAAGCGGCTGCGGAACGATGCCGTTGCCATCGGCGTCGAAGTCGATCTGCACCCGGTCGACTTCGTCCCGGCTCAGTTTCCACATCAGTACCTGGATACCATAGTCGTTGAAGGCGAGCTTGCGGTGATACTCGATGTTGATGGCGCCAGCGGTGTCCAGTACAAGCCGCGCAGGACTGCGAGCGAAACCTTCCAGCCAGGTCAGCACCCGGGCCTGCAATAACGGGTCGTCCGGCGTGACCTCCAGATGATGGGGAAGCAAGGTCTCTCCGCGCTGTCTGGCCATGGCCGCGCTGGCCGCAATCAACACATTGGTGTCTACCAGATAGCGATCGCACCATAGTGGCTGGGCAAGCTGCGCCAGTTTTGCGCGCGCCGCTGCTTTCATGGGATGGTGTCCTAGGGAGGAATCGGAGCCCGATGATACGGGCTATCGGGCGCGCTGGCGACCTGCCGTCCGGCATGTTTCAATGCCACGGTGTCAATCTGACCCTTGAGCGAACCGTGTGACAGCTTCTCCCGCCCCCATTGCCGCCCTGCCTGTCGAAGCAGCCCTGCCCGCTTTGCAGGCGGCTTTGACTGCCCATTCCCGGTGTCTGCTTGTGGCCCAGCCTGGTGCCGGCAAAACCACCCGCGTGCCCCTGGACCTGCTGCGGGCAGACCCCTCCGGACACTCGCGCTGGTTGCTGCTGGAGCCGCGCCGGGTAGCCGCTCGTCTTGCCGCGGGCTACATGGCTGAACTGCTGGGCGAGGCGCTTGGGCAGACGGTGGGCTATCGCGTGCGGGGCGAATCCAAGGTCAGTGCCGCCACCCGACTGGAAGTTGTCACGCAAGGCATACTGACGCGCATGTTGCAGGATGATCCCGGCCTGGAAGGAGTCACAGGCATCATCTTTGACGAATTTCACGAACGCAGCCTGGAAGCGGATCTTGGCCTGGCGCTGGCGCTGGATGTGCAACAAGGGCTTCGGGAAGACCTGCAACTGCTCATCATGTCGGCCACGCTGGATGTCGGTGCCCTGCTGCAGGTGCTCGGCCCGCAGACACCCGTGATTGAATGCCCCGGCCGGGTGTGGCCCGTCACGACTATCCACCGCTCGCCGCCTCTGCGCGAAGCACCCGAGCGACATCAGGCTGCGATTGTGCGGGAAGCACTGCACGCCCACGCAGGCGATGTGCTGGTGTTTCTGCCTGGACAGGCTGAAATCCGCCGGCTCCAGCGGGAACTGGAAAGCAGTGTCCCCGGCCATGTCGAAATCCATCCTCTGCATGGACAACTCACGCTGGCCCAGCAGCAGGCGGTTCTTCGGCCAACCCGCGATGAGACCCGGCGTCGCGTGATCCTGTCCACTGCCATCGCGGAGTCGAGTCTGACGGTGCCTGGCGTGCGCATCGTGGTCGATGCTGGCCTGGAACGCGCACCTGTTTATCAACCTCGCTCAGGCCTGACGGCTCTCGATACCCGCCGCGTCAATCGCGCCAGCGCAGACCAGCGGCGGGGGCGCGCTGGCCGTGAAGCGCCGGGACTCTGTTATCGCCTGTGGGCAGATGAGCAGATGCTGGCGGCGCACCGCGAGCCGGAGATCCTCCAGGCCGACCTGTCCGGTCTGGTGTTCGAATTGCTGCGCTGGGGCGTGCAGAACCCGGCGACCCTCGCCTGGGTGACGCCGCCGCCGGCACCGGCACTGGCAAGCGCCCGCCAGCTGTTGTCGGCCCTCGGTCTGCTGGAGGCAGATGGCAGTCTCAGCGCGCATGGCAGGCAGTGTGGACGCTGGCCGGCTCACCCGCGCCTGGCCGTGCTCATGAATTCAGCGAGGTCTCTGCATGCCGAAGCTTTGGCCTGCTGGCTGATCGCCTGGCTGGAAGAGAACATCGGAGCGGCCGAGCTGGATCTGGCCGTGGTCTTCGGCGCGCTGAGCGGTGGCGACCGGGCAGTGACGGACGAACGCTGGAAACGGGCGGCACGCCAATGGGCGGCGCGGGCAGGCTGCTCGTTGCAGGCCGCGAATGCGGATGCGCTGGTGCCTCTTCTGGCCCGTGCCTTCCCGGATCGGGTGGCGCAGAACCAGCGGCAGACCAGCGATCAGGGTCGCGTGCGTTTCAAACTGGTTTCCGGAGGACAGGCCCTGCTGTCCGAAACCCAGGCTCTTGCGAAGCAGGATTATCTGATTGCCGTGGAGCTGGATGGCGATGTCAGCGGCGCGCGAATCTTCCACGCCGTGGCGATCAGTCAGACGCAGCTGGAAAACGCTTTCCCGCGGGCCTCTCGCTGGCGCCAGGAAGTGACTTGGGATATGGCCGCTGGTCGCCTGATCGGCGAAGAATTGCGCGGTATCGGTGCTCTGGTGCTGGAGCGACGGCCACTGCGCTCACTCCCCCCCGAGGCTGTGCGGCAGGGGCTTCTGGACGCCATTCGTCAGCGTGGCACACTGATGTGGTCAGATGAAGACCGGCAACTGCTTGGACGACTGCGACTGCTCCATCGTGAATTGGGCGAACCGTGGCCGCCACAGTCTGAGACCCAGCTGCTGGAAACACTGGAAGAATGGCTTGGACCGCATCTGCAGGGCATCTCCCGGATGGAGCAGGCAGACAAACTGCCGCTGGGCCGTTTTCTGCTCGAAGCGCTGGACTGGTCGCTGCAACAGCAGCTGGCACAGCTGGCACCAACCCACATCCCGGTGGCCAGCGGCAACCGCATCGCACTGGACTACGCGGGCGACGAGCCCGTACTGGCAGTAAAGCTGCAGGAGATGTTTGGCCAGCAACAAACGCCAATGGTGGTGAACGGCAGGGTCAAGGTTGTACTGCACCTGCTGTCTCCCGCAAGACGCCCGGTGCAGGTCACCCGGGATCTGGCCAACTTCTGGGCAACCGGCTACTTCGAAGTGCGCAAGGACCTGCGAGGACGCTACCCGCGTCATCCATGGCCGGAAGACCCTCTGCAGGCAGAGGCCACTGCACGGGTCAAAAAGCGCCCGAGCAAGAGCTGAGTCAGTGATGGCCAACCTGCCTGGTCAATATTGTCATTGAAGAAGCTGACACTGTCATGGAGTGCAGGCCTGCCTGAAGCTGGATGTAAACGGCGTGGCGCTGCCAAGGGCGCGCGACCCCCTCTCCGGGTGGTATAGTGCCGGGGATTCTCTGATGACGGAACGCAACACCATGGCCAGAGGCACCCTCTACACGATCTCCGCACCCTCGGGCGCTGGCAAGACCAGCCTCGTGAACGCACTTCTGAAGGACCACAACGATCCGCTGTTGTGCGTGTCGGTATCGCATACCACCCGCACCAGGCGTCCCGGCGAGGTCGATGGCGTGAACTATCACTTCGTCACCGCGGAGACATTCCGTGCCATGCAGCGCGACAACGCGTTTCTGGAGTCTGCGGAAGTCTTTGGCAACCTTTACGGCACCTCGCGGGACTGGGTTCAGGCGCAGCTGGACAAGGGCTGCGATGTGATTCTGGAGATCGACTGGCAGGGCGCCGCGCAGGTACGTCCTCGCATCGCTCCGAACAAGAGCATTTTCATACTGCCGCCCTCGCTGGAGTGTCTGCGGGAGCGCCTGACCAATCGCGCGCAGGACGATGACGAGACCATCAACCGGCGCATGCGCCAGGCCGCTGACGAGATCTCGCATTACGACGCGGCAGATTATCTGGTGATCAACGAGGACTTCGACACAGCCCTGCAGGACTTGCGCGCCATCATCAGGGCGTGCCGCCTGGAGCGGCAGCAACAGCAGCAAAACAATACCGAACTGCTGACTGCCCTGCTGAAAACGCCTTGAAACAACGCCAAAAGGCCTGTAAATGCTGCACCAGGGAAGAATAAAGTAGGCATTGCAGACGCTCTTTTAGTAGAATCGCCGGTCTTCTCAACAGCCAAGTCTCAACAACAGGTATTCCTATGGCCCGTATTACCGTCGAAGATTGTCTGGCAATGGTCGACAATCGTTTCCAGCTGGTGATGATTTCCAGCAAGAGAGCCCGTCAGATCCAGACTGGTGGCAAAGACCCGCTGGTTCCCGCTGACAACGACAAGCCCACTGTAATCGCCCTTCGCGAGATCGCGGCAGGTCTGGTGGATGCCAGCATTCTGACAGCCCGTACCTCCTCACCGATCATCACGCTGTCCCGTGACGAACTGAAGGCGCCACCACCCCAGATCCTCGACAACGACGACGACGACGCGTTCGGCGAAGACCTCTGACAGAGGAAGGAGTCGGCTTGTGACTACAATCGACTCTCTCGCCACCAACCTCTCCACCTACCTGGAGGGGGAGCAGGTCAATCTCGTCCGCCGCGCCTACTATTACGCGGAACAGGCCCATGATGGCCAGTTCCGCCGCAGTGGCGACGCTTACGTCACCCACCCACTTGCCGTTGCCGGCATCCTCTCCGAAATGCACATGGACCCCCAGAGTCTGGTGGCGGCCATGTTGCACGACGTCATCGAAGACACCGGCATCAGCAAGGCGGCGGTCAAAAGCCAGTTCGGCGATGCCATCGCAGAAATGGTGGACGGCGTCAGCAAGCTGAACAAGATCACCTTCAGCAGTCACGCGGAAATGCAGGCCGAGAATTTCCAGAAAATGGCGCTCGCCATGGCCAAGGACATCCGCGTCATTCTGGTGAAACTGGCCGACCGCCTGCACAACATGCGCACGCTGGATGTGCTGAGCCCCGAGAAGCGCCGTCGCGTGGCCCGCGAGACGCTCGACATCTATGCGCCCATTGCCAACCGCCTGGGCATGAACTCCATCCGCATCGAATTCGAGGAACTCGGCTTCGACGCGCTCTACCCGATGCGCGCCCGTCGCATCAATGCCGCAGTAAAAAGCATCCGCGGCAACCGCAAGGAAATCGTCAAGCAGATCCAGACGGCCCTGGAGGCCTGTCTGCTGCGAGAGGGCATGCCCGGCCGCATCTTTGGCCGCGAAAAGCACTTGTACAGCATCTACGAAAAAATGCGCTCCAAGCGCAAGTCCTTCTCCGAGATCATGGACGTGTATGCGTTCCGCATCGTGGTAGACAAAGTCGACACTTGCTACCGCGTGCTTGGCGCCGTGCACAATCTTTACAAACCGGTGCCTGGCCGCTTCAAGGATTACATCGCGATTCCCAAGGCCAATGGCTATCAATCGCTGCACACCACGCTGTTCGGCATGCACGGGGTGCCCATCGAGATCCAGATCCGTACTGAAGAAATGGAAGCGATGGCCAACAACGGCATTGCGGCCCACTGGCTCTACAAGTCCCACGACAATTCCCCCAGCAACGCCCATGTGCGTGCTCGCCAATGGGTGAACGGCCTGCTGGAGATGCAGCAGAACGCTGGCAACTCGATGGAGTTCATCGAGAACGTCAAGATCGACCTCTTCCCGGACGAGATCTATGTGTTCACGCCAAAAGGCACCATCATGGAATTGCCCGCTGGCTCGACCGCTGTGGACTTTGCCTACGCCGTGCACACCGATGTTGGCAATTCCTGTGTGGCCTGCCGCATCAGCAGGCGCCTGGCACCTTTGAGTGAACCCCTGGAGAGTGGCCAGACGGTGGAGATCATCACCGCTCCGGGCACGCAACCCAATCCGGCATGGCTGAGTTTCGTCGTGTCGGGCAAGGCGCGCAGCAACATTCGTCACTTCCTCAAGAACCAGCGCCACTCGGAATCCGTCGCGCTCGGTCGTCGCCTGTTGAACAAGGTACTGGGCAGCTACGGTACCCAGCTCGAGAAGATTCCACCGGTCCAGATCAAGGCCGCGCTGCTGCAGACCAACAGTGCAGAGCTGGACAACGTGCTGGAGGACATCGGCCTGGGAAATCGCATGGCACACGTGGTGGCAAGACTCATGGTGCCAGGTCAAGCCGAATCGGAAGCGGCCTCCGAGTTCGGTCGCGAGAGCAAGCAGACCTCCCTGGCGATCCGTGGTTCGGAAGGCATGGTGATGAGCTTCGCGAAGTGTTGTCATCCGATTCCGGGCGACCCCATCATCGGCCACATCAGTTCTGGCCGCGGCATGGTGATTCACACCGAGAGTTGCAACAACATCGCCGAGATCCGCGACAATCCCGAGAAGTGCGTGTCCGTGCGCTGGGACCCGAACGTCGAGGGTGAGTTCGCCGTCGAGATCCGCGTGGAGCTGGAGAACGAGCGCGGCATCATCGCCAAGCTCGCCACCACCATCACTGGCGCCGAGGCCAATATCGAGAAGATCAGCACGGTCGAGCGCGATGCCCGCTTCAGCATCGTCAATCTGTCATTGAACGTGCGCAATCGCATACACCTGGCCCGTGTCATGAAGCGCATCCGCTTGATCAAGCCCGTCAGCAAAGTCTCGCGCGTGAAGAGCCGCAAGATGGCCAAGCCCGCCAGAGCCTGACTATCCCCCACCACCATTACACACTTTGCAGGCAAGGATATCACCGTGGCACCAGAACAGATCATCAGCACCACCAGCGCCCCGGCGGCCATCGGCCCCTATTCCCAGGCTGTGCGCCATGGCGATCTGGTGTTCTTCTCCGGGCAGATTCCCCTGGACCCGGAAACCATGGATGTGGTGAAGGGCGGCATCGAAGTGCAGGCGGTTCGCGTGCTCGAGAACATGAGTGCGGTGGCAAAGGCGGCCGGCGGCTCGCTGCAGGACATCATCAAGCTGACTATCTTCCTGACAGATCTTGCAGATTTTGCCGCTGTCAACGAGACCATGAAACGCTACTTCGACGCGCCGTATCCCGCCCGCTCTACCGTTCAGGTCGCTGCCCTTCCACGCGGCGTGGCGATAGAGGTGGAGGCGATCATGGCAGCCCCTGGCACGCTCTGAGTCTCTGTCGATGACCGCAGAGCTTGCTCCGCTGACTGTTCTCAAAGGTGTCGGCCCCAGCGTGGCGGCGCGACTTTCCGCCTTGCATCTGCACTCACTGCAGGACCTGCTGTTTCATCTGCCCCTGCGTTACCAGGACCGCACCCGCATCACCCCCATTGCCGCCAGCCACATCGGCAGCGAGCTGTTGCTCGAGGGCGAAGTGCTTGGCTGCGACATCACGTTCGGACGCCGTCGCAGCCTGCTGTGCCGCATCAAGGATGCCACCGGCATCATCACACTGCGCTTCTACCACTTTAGTGCTGCCCAGAAAAACGCTTTGACGCCAGGAGCTCGTATCCGCTGCTATGGCGAAGTGCGCGGCGGCAAGACGGGTCCCGAGCTCTACCATCCGGAGTATCAGGTGCTCAAGGGTGACATTGCCCAGCCATTGGAAACCAGGCTCACGCCTGTTTATCCGGTCACAGATGGTCTTCAGCAGTCGCGCTTGCGCAGCATGGTGGAGCAGACGCTGGCACTGCTCACGGACTCCATGGAGCTTACCGACTGGATTCCCGAACCCCTGCGCCGAGCCCTGGGCTTCGCGTCACTCAGTGACGCCCTGCTGTTCCTTCACCGGCCACCGGTGAGTGGCGCGCTGCACTCGACACTGCACAGTCTGTCTGCCGGGCAGCATCCTGCCCAGCGCCGTCTCGCCTTCGAAGAACTGCTCAGTCATCGGCTTTGTCTGCGACGCCTGCGTGAACAGGCTGACATGCTCAACGCACCGGTGCTTGCCGGCCAGGGCAAACTGCGCGCCGCCTTTCTGGCCGCACTGCCCTTCCAGCTCACAAGCGCCCAGGGTCGCGTGACCCGCGAGATTCTGCAGGACCTGCGCGACGGCAGGCCCATGCTGCGACTGCTGCAGGGGGACGTGGGTTCCGGCAAAACCATCGTCGCGGCCCTGGCCGCTCTGCAAGCTGTGGAAAGCGGCTTCCAGGCTGCCGTCATGGCACCGACAGAGCTGCTGGCCGAGCAACACTACCTGAACTTCTCGCGCTGGCTGGAACCGCTCGGCCTGCGGATTGGCTGGCTTAGCGGCAAGATCAAAGGCCGTGCGCGCGACTCTCAGTTGCAGGCCGTCGCCAGCGGTGAGTCCCACGTTGTGGTAGGCACCCATGCGCTGTTCCAGGAGCATGTGCACTTTGCGACGCTGGGCCTTGTCATCATCGACGAGCAGCACCGATTTGGGGTGCATCAGCGGCTCGCCTTGCGCGAAAAGGGCGCCACAGGCAATCACGTCCCGCATCAACTGGTCATGACAGCCACTCCCATTCCGCGCACCCTGGCAATGAGCGCCTATGCCGATCTGGACTGCAGTGTCATCGACGAGCTGCCGCCGGGGCGCACGGCGGTCAATACCCTGGTCATCTCCAGTACCCGGCGCGGCGAGATCATCACGCGCATTCATCACGCCTGCGCAGAGGGGGCGCAAGCGTATTGGGTTTGCACGTTGATAGAAGAGTCCGAAGCACTCCAGTGTCAGGCGGCGGAAGCCACCGCCGCGGCTCTGCGGCTGCAGCTGCCAGACCTGGCCATCGGCCTGGTGCATGGCCGCATGAAACCGCGGGACAAATCTGCAGTCATGGACGCCTTCAAGGCAGGCGACCTGCAGCTGCTGGTGGCTACGACCGTGATCGAGGTGGGCGTCGATGTCCCCAACGCCAGCCTCATGATCATCGAGAATCCTGAACGACTGGGTCTCGCTCAGCTCCATCAGCTGCGGGGCCGGGTGGGCCGTGGCGCGGTGGCAAGTCATTGCGTGCTGCTCTATCAGGCGCCCTTGTCCGCGCTGGCGCAGCAACGCCTGAGCATTCTCAGGGACAGCACTGATGGCTTCCTGATCGCTGAAAAGGACCTCGAACTGCGCGGGCCGGGCCAGGTGCTCGGCACCCAGCAGACGGGGCTGATGAGCTTCCGCATCGCCGACCTCAGCCGCGATGCCGGCATGCTCGACCTGGTCAAGGAAAACGCAGACATCCTGCTGCGCGATTATCCCGCTAACGTTGAGCCGCTGATCCGGCGCTGGCTGGGCGAGCGCGAACTCTACGGCAATGTCTGAACCGGGAACTGGCGGGTAGGCGGCAGACTATTCGCACAGCTATAATGCCCGCGCTTCCAACTCCCTCGAAACTCGGCATGCGGCGCGGTCGCTCCTTCAACTCCACAACAAGATGCAGGCACACCATGCCCATACAGAAGGCCGCTTAGATGTATTCCGAACCCACCAATCCGGTGCGAGTCGTGGTGCTGCATGACGGCAGAGGACGCGGTCAGGTGGTGGTCCCGGTATCGCACCTTCTGGATCTGAAACTGCTGAACAGCCTTGTGGAGCGTGAGCTGGTGCCCATGCGGCAGGCCGACATCGTTGCACTGACACGGGCGGGCAAGCTCACGCAGGTTGAGAGTGCTCCGGTATTCTTTGTGCTGCCTACCATCCTTGACGAAGCAGTTGCGGCACACGCGGAGTGCCAGTACGAGATTGCCACGGTGGACGGCATCGAGCGTCGGCAGGTGGCACTCAGCACTGTGCGCGAGGCTCTGCGGAAATCCACTTGCCGAGTGCGCGTCATTCGCTGCACCGTGCCCGGCGAACAATTGCAACTGCGACCGCCGGCCAGCACAAATGACCTGGATCAGATCTTCAATTCCATTCGCAATTTCACCACGCTGCGCATCAAACAGCGCCTTGAGGAGACGCTGGAGATTCCGCCACTGCCTCAGACCGCGCAGCGCATCATCGCATTGCGCGCCAATCCGGACGCGGCGGTGAACGACCTGGCAGCGATTGTTGAAGCGGACGCCAGCCTCGCCGCGCAGGTAGTCAGCTGGGCGTCGTCACCTTACTATGCCGCGCCGAGCAAGATTCGCTCCGTGCAGGACGCCATCATGCGTGTGCTTGGCCTTGATCTGGTCAGCAACCTGGCACTGGGCATGGCACTGGGCAATAGCCTGGCCATTCCGAAGGACTACCCGGCAGAGTTTACCCCCTACTGGCAACAGTCTGTCTTTTGCTCCACCGCCGTAGAGGCGCTGGTGAAGCTGATGCCGCCCGCGAAGCGTCCGAGTGTCGGGCTCGCCAGCCTCAGCGGCCTGCTGCACAACTTTGGCTATCTGGTGCTGGCACACACCTTCCCTCCACACTTTGCTTCCATCTGCCGGTATGTCGAAGCGAATCCTCACATCAGCCATACCGCCATCGATCATCACCTGCTGGGTGTCACGCGCGACCAGATCTCGGCGTGGCTGATGCAATTGTGGAACATGCCACCGGAAGTGAGCGTGGCGCTGCGCTTCCAGAACGAGAGCGACTACGAAGGGGAGCATTGCGTGTATGCGCATCTGATCTTCATCGCCATGCGCATTCTGCGTCACCACGGCATCGGCGATGTGCCCCCTGAGGAGATCCCGTTGTCTTTGTACCAGCGCCATGATCTGGATCCGATGAAAGTCGCCGCCGCCATCGACAAGGTGATCGCCTCATCTGAAGATATCAAGAAGATGGCTGAAAACTTCAAATGACGAGGCGCGTGTGAGAAAGCCGCAGGATTCCCTCAAGTCTCGCATCGTCGCCGGCACGGCGATTCTCGAACGCTGGTTTGCCATGCAGTTTCCACGGGCGCATGCGCGCATACCTGCCTTCATTCAGCTCACGCGGCTCAATCGCCCGATCGGCATCTACCTGCTGTTGTGGCCTACGCTTGGTGCACTGTGGGTTGCTGCCGAGGGATTTCCTGATCTGCACCTGCTCTTCATCTTTGCGCTGGGTACTGCGTTGATGCGCTCAGCTGGCTGTGCCGTCAATGACTTTGCCGATACGCGCTTCGATGGCAAGGTTTTGCGCACAAGGACTCGCCCCTTGATCGCAGGTACCGTGAAGCGCCATGAAGCACTGATTGTGTTCGGCACACTGTGCGCCTTCGGCTTTGTGCTCCTGCTGTTTACCAACACGCTCACCATCCAGCTGTCATTCTTTGCCGTAATGATCGCCGCGCTGTATCCGTTCATGAAGCGCTTCACGAATCTGCCGCAACTGGTGCTCGGCATCGCGTTCTCGTGGGGTATTCTGATGGCCTTCGCGGCGCAGCGCGGCGAGGTGCCAGCACAGGCCTGGTTGCTGTTTGTTGCGAACTGCTTGTGGACAGTGGCCTACGACACGCAATACGCCATGGTGGACCGGGAAGATGATCTGAAGATAGGGGTCAAGTCGACGGCGATTCTGTTTGGCGATGCTGACCGTGTCATCATCGGCGCTCTGCAGGGCATGTTCTTGATGGCGATGCTGCTTGCGGGACTGCAGTTCGAGCTCGGAATGTTCTTCCATGGCGGCCTGGTGGCGGCGACAGTCCTGTTCGTGCATCAGGAGACCCTGACCCGTGGCCGCACTCCCGAAGGCTGTTTCGAAGCCTTCCTGAACAACCACCGCGTGGGCGCGGCGGTGTTCGCGGGAATCTTTCTGCACTACTTGTTCAACTGAAGGCCTGGATGCCCGTCTGCGCCCTGCCCAGAATCAGCGCGTGAATGTCCTGCGTGCCCTCGTAGGTATTGACCACCTCGAGATTCTGCAAGTGACGCATCACCGGGTATTCGTCAGAGATGCCATTGCCCCCCAGCATGTCCCGCGCAGCCCTCGCGGCGTCGAGCGCCTTCAGGCAGGAGTTGCGCTTGAGCATCGAGATAAGCGGCGGTGACAGTTTGTCCTGATCCCGCAACCGCGAGCCCTGCAGACAGGCCAGCAGCCCGATGGCGATGTCCGTCTGCATGTCGGCCAGTTTCTTCTGGATGAGCTGGTTGGCCGCCAGTGGCCGGCCAAACTGCTGACGCTCAAGTGTGTACTGCAGCGCCGTCTTCCAGCAGGTCTCGGCCGCGCCCAGCGCGCCCCAGGCAATACCAAGCCGCGCGGAGTTCAGGCAGCTGAAGGGGCCCTTCAACCCACGCACATTCGGCAACATGTTCTCGGCTGGCACGAACACATTGTCCATGACGATCTCGCCCGTGACAGAGGCGCGCAGGGCCAGTTTGCCTTCTATCTTCGGCGCTGACAGGCCCGGCATGCCTTTCTCGAGAATACAGCCACGGATCTCTCCGGCATCGTCCTTCGCCCACACCATGAAGATGTCGGCGATCGGCGAGTTGCTGATCCAGTTCTTCGCGCCGGAAAGCAGGTAGCCGCCGTCCACACTGCGGGCCCTCGTGATCATGCCCGCAGGGTCAGAGCCATGGTCCGGCTCGGTCAGGCCGAAGCAGCCGATGTATTCGCCGGTCGCCAGCTTCGGCAGGTATTTCTGCCGCTGGGCCTCCGAGCCGAAGCTGTAGATGGGATGCATGACCAGGCTGGACTGCACACTCATCATCGAACGGTATCCGGAATCGACCGACTCCACTTCCCGGGCCATCAACCCGTAACAGACATAATTCACGCCTGCACAACCATAGCCTTCTATGGTGGCTCCCAGAAGGCCTATTTCCCCCATCTCACGGAAGATCGCTGGGTCCGTGTATTCCCTGCGATAAGCATCGCGCACGCGGGGCAGCAGTTTGTCCTGTGCGTACTGCCGTGCCGTATCGCGCACCAGGCGCTCTTCTTCGGAGAGCAGCTCATTCATCAGGAACGGGTCCTGCCAGTTGAATTTTGCGGAATCGGAACTCGCGGACATGCTTGGCTCCCTGATCGGCTGTCTGAGGTGCAGGCATGGTATCAACATGGCATGGCATTAAGTAGCTGGCTGGCCGCGGGGATTTGCGCGTGTACTGGTTATCCATTCAGGCTAGAATGCGTCGCCATGGACGTCTCATACCTTCTCGATTCCCTCAATGATCCCCAGCGTCAGGCTGTCGCGGCTCCCGCCAACAATCTGTTGGTGCTGGCCGGTGCCGGCAGCGGCAAGACCCGCGTGCTGGTGCATCGCATCGCGTGGCTGATGCAGATCGAAGGCGCCTCGCCCTTCTCCATTCTGGCAGTGACCTTCACCAACAAGGCCGCGCGGGAGATGCGGCACCGCATCGAACAGCTGCTGGAACAGCCCGTCGGCCCGATGTGGGTAGGCACTTTCCACGGGCTGGCCCACCGCCTGCTGCGCACACACTGGCGCGAAGCGAATCTCCCCGAGAACTTTCACATCCTGGACAGCGACGATCAGCTGCGCCTGATCAAGCGCCTGTGCAGGAACATGGGGCTGAGCGAAGAGCGCTGGCCACCGCGGCAATGCCAGTGGTATATCAATTCGCAAAAGGACGAGGGCCTGCGGCCTCAGCACATCGAACATTTCGGCGACGAATACACCCGCAATCTGGTCGCGCTTTATTCTGCCTACGAAGACGCCTGTCAACGCGGCGGCATGGTGGACTTCGGCGAGATCCTGCTGCGCTCCCACGAGCTGTGGCTGAACCATCCGCAGATCCTGCAGCATTATCAGCGCCGCTTCCGCCACATTCTCGTGGATGAGTTCCAGGACACCAACACCGTGCAGTATGCCTGGCTGCGGGTGTTGGCCGGCCGCGACAACTGCCTGATGGTGGTGGGCGACGACGATCAGTCGATCTATGGCTGGCGCGGCGCGAAGATCGAGAACATTCAGCGCTTCAATCAGGACTTCCCAGGGGCCGACATCGTGCGCCTGGAGCAGAATTACCGTTCCACCTCCACCATTCTCAAGGCCGCCAACAAGCTGATCGCCAACAATCAGGGCCGGCTGGGCAAGGAGTTGTGGACGCAGGACACAGAAGGCGAGGCTATTTCCCTGTACGAGGCGTTCAACGAACAGGACGAGGCGCGCTTCATTGTCGAGCGCCTGCAATCATGGCTCAACACCGGCCACCGCCTCAGTGAAGCAGCGATTCTGTATCGCTCCAACGCCCAGTCGCGTGAGATGGAAGATGCCCTGCTGCGCGTCGGCATGCCCTACCGCATCTACGGCGGTCATCGCTTCTACGAGCGCCTGGAGATCAAGAATGCCCTGGCGTATCTGCGTCTGCTGATCAATCGCCATGACGACACGGCCATGGAGCGGGTGATCAATGTCCCGACTCGCGGCATCGGCGATCAGACCATAGAAACACTGCGAAGCATCGCACGCAGTGAAGACGTGTCACTGTGGGCTGCCAGCGCGAAGGCGCTGGAGCACGGCCTGCTGTCCGGGCGTGCGGCGAGTGCCGTGCAGCGTTTCCTCGACCTGATTCAAGCGCTGGATGCCGCGTGTGATTCTCTCGCGCTGGCGAAGAAGGTCGAGCATGTCATCACGTACAGCGGCATCATCGAACATCACGAGAAGGAAGGCGGTGAAAAAGCCGCCGGTCGCATCGAGAACCTGCAGGAACTGGTGAACGCGGCAGGCAGTTACGATGAACTGGACCCTGACGCAGAGGCGATGGCTGTGGAGTCACGGGAATTTCTGGCAGCTTTTCTGGATCAGGCGTCGCTGGATGCCGGCGAGGGGCAGGCCAGCGAATCTGACGACGCCGTGCAATTGATGACACTTCATTCCGCAAAGGGCCTGGAGTTCCGGCTGGTGTTTCTGGCGGGGATGGAGGAAGGTCTGTTTCCCCACAAGATGTCGATGGACGGCATTGCCGGACTGGAAGAAGAGCGCCGCCTTTGCTACGTGGGCATCACCCGCGCGCGTACCAAACTGTATCTGACCCACGCGGAGTCACGGCGCATGCACGGCGAGGTCAACATCACGCGGCCCTCGCGCTTCATCCGTGAGATCCCGGCCGACCTCATCGAGCATGTCCGCATCAAGTCCACCATAACGCGCCCGGCCTTCTACGGACGACCGGCGCCTTTGCTGCAGCAGGAGGACATTCCGGACACCGGCATCGCGCTGGGGGCACGGGTACGTCACGGCAAGTTTGGCGAAGGCGTGGTGCTCAACTGCGAGGGCCACGGCCCCAACGCGCGTGTGCAGGTGAACTTTCATGATGTGGGCAGCAAGTGGCTGGTGCTTTCCTATGCCAAACTGGAAGTGTTGTAGCCACTTTCTAAACGGGAGGTCCGCATGCTGGAAGTTTCGCTGAATGTCTCGATTCCGGACGAGGAGATCGAGCTGAGCGCCATTCGCGCACAGGGCGCCGGTGGGCAGAACGTGAACAAGGTGTCGTCCGCCATTCACCTGCGCTTCGACATCCATGCGTCGTCCCTGCCCTTCTTCTACAAGCATCGTCTGCTGAATCTGCGGGACTCCCGCATCAGCAAGGACGGCGTGGTCATCATCAAGGCCCAGCAGCACCGCACGCAGGAACTCAATCGTGCGGACGCGCTGAGCCGCCTGCAGACCCTGATCCGCGACGCCACTGTCATCCGCAAGAATCGGACCCCTACGAAACCAACTCGCGCCTCACAGCGCCGGCGTGTGGAAGGCAAGGTGCTGCGCGGGCGCATCAAGGCACTGCGCAATCCTGCGGTCACCGAGTAAGCTCAACGCGTCCAGCTATTCATCTGCTCAAGCGGGCAGCTCGATGCGCCGCGTTCTGCCATTCGCATCGATTGCGACGAACACGAACAGGCCCTCGGCCACCTTGCGCTGGCCCGTGTGGGTCAGCGAGTTGGAGATCCAGACTTCGATGTTGATGTGCATGGAGCTGCGGCCGATCTCGACGATCTCGGCGTAACAGCTGACGATGGAGCCGACACTGACGGGGGCGAGGAAGGCTACGTTCTTGATCGCCACCGTTGCGCTGCGGCCGCGGGTCACCTGCTTGGTGGCGATGCCTGCGGCAAGGTCCATCTGCGAGACCAGCCAGCCACCGAAGATGTCGCCATTGGCATTGGTGTCCTTGGGCATTGCCAGCGTCTGCAGTGCCAGCTCGCCCACGGGTACCGGGTCGAGATCCGCATCGTCCACTTTCTTCAGGCTCATGCTCGCTCCTTGTTGTTGTCTTTGTCGCTTCGGGTCACTTGTCAGAGTCAGTACATCATGCGCCAGGCTCCTGCCAGTTGCCAGCTGGTGAGCAGCAACAGCGCAGAGAGCACGGCGAAAAGTCCGAGAAACAGGTAGTAGGAAACACGTCTGCAACGCATCAGCATGCGCTGACGCCAAGGCAAAGTCGTGACAACGGGCGGCGGCACCTGTGCAAAAAGGGTGAGAAACGCGTGCAGCATGATGCACCACAGAAACAGCACGAGCGCCGGGATCAGATAGACATCGCCGGCCTGGTCAACAGACGTCAGGAGGATGCGCAAGGCAGCACCAAGGGCCAACACGGCAACCAATAGCAGCACTGGCCGCAAGGCCAGCCAGCGCCGGGCATGTCCCTGCATTTGTTCGAGCATTGCGCGGCAGTCCTCGGCGCAGGTTAGAATACGGCAAGCCTACCCTTTCCGGACCTTCGAATGAACCCTTCCGCGCCAGCGACCATTGCACTTGTTGCCGGGTATCGCCCCGATGGCGAGGCCATCATGGAGCGTCTCTCTGTTGACCCTGTGACAGACGCCAAGAGCGCCGACGAGTACCGACTTCTGAAGTCCCCGGGCTTCCTGCGGGGACTGGCCGCTGGCGATCGCATTCGCTTCCCCGCACGTAACGAAGCGGGCTACGAGCTGCTGAAGCGCAGTGGCAACCTGAGCATCCGCGTGCTGCGCAAAGACGATCTCGACGCGGTAGCGCAGGTGCTGTCGCCGGAGCTCGAGCTGCTCGACGGCTCCCTCGACCTGCAGACTCTGCGGCTGCTGGTGTACAGCATACACGTCTCCATCGGCTTTCAGACTCTCGAGATTCTGCTGGACCGCGTCGTCGGCCAGTTCCCCGGCACCGTCTGGTACTATGGCAATGTCTACGACCCGGCTGACGGCGTGACCCCTCTGGACTGGTGGCAGGAATTCCTCGCACCGGTGTGATCGAACTGCTGTTGTGAGGCCCTGATGCTGCTTGTCATTTCTCCCGCCAAAACGCTCGACTTTGATTCGCCGGTGCGCCTTCGCAAAGCCACCATGCCGGACTTTCTGGAAGACTCCTCGCGGCTTGTCGACAAGCTGCGGCATCTGACCCCTGGTCAACTTTCGACGCTGATGGGCATCAGCCCGGCACTGGGCGAACTGAACCGCGACCGCTTCAACGCCTGGCACACCCCCTTCGACAAGCACAACGCGCGGCAGGCGCTCTTCGCTTTCAAGGGCGACGTGTATCTCGGGCTGGATGCTCCGGCACTGTCAGCGACAGATATCACCTATGCGCAGGAGCACCTGCGGATTCTGTCCGGCCTTTATGGCCTGCTGCGTCCTCTCGATCTCATCCAGCCCTACCGGCTGGAGATGGGCACCACGTTCAAGGCTTTGGGCAGCACCTCTCTTTATGACTTCTGGGGCGAGCGCGTCACAGCCGCGCTCAATGAATTGCTGCTGAAGGAGCGCCATCCGCTGCTGGTGAATCTGGCCTCGGTTGAGTACTACAAAGTGGTGCGCGAGAAGCAGTTGCAGGGCCGCGTCATCAGCCCGGTATTCAAGGATTTCAGCAACGGGCAGTACAAAATCGTGAGTTTCTTTGCGAAAAAGGCCCGGGGGCTGATGAGCGCGTGGATCCTCCGCAACCGCCTCAAGAGGCCGGAAGATCTGCTGGCATTCGATGTCGATGGGTATTGCTACAGTGCGAAGGATTCGACCGCAGACACTCCTGTCTTTCTGCGCAGAGAGGACTGATTCGTGGAGCTCCCCTTCAGTCAGGCCTGTGAGAACAACAAGGACTTCATTCTGGCAGTGCTGCTGCGGCATTTTGCAAAACCGGGCCGCGTGCTGGAGATTGCCGGTGGCACCGGACAGCACGCGGTGCACTTCGCCTCGCTGCTGCCCTGGCTGCACTGGCAGAGCACGGATATCCCTGCCAACCTTGCCTGCCTGAATGTGCGCATTGGCGCGGCAGCTTTGCCCAACCTGCCCCAGGCCCTGTCTCTGGATGTCACGCAGCCGGACTGGACCGTGGCGGGCTTCGACTATCTCTTCAGCGCCAACAGCCTGCACATCATGCCGCAGAGTGCGGTGGTGGACTTCTTCCGGCCACTGCCCCGGGTGCTCAACGGCGGCGCACTTGTCTGCGTCTACGGGCCGTTCAAGTATGGAGGGGAGTTCACGACGCCAAGCAATGCCCAGTTCGATCTCTGGCTCAAAGGCAATGATGCCCGCAGCGGCGTGCGCGATATCGAAACGGTGTTGGCACTGGCGGAAAATGCGGACCTGGTTTTGCTGGAAGACAACCCAATGCCTGCCAACAATCAATTGCTGGTGTGGCAAAAGCGCTGAGCGCAATCAGGGCCGGGGCGTCTTTGCAGTGGCGGGGTCCGGCACCTCGACGACGGCGGCCTCGCGGATCCATTCGCGCCAGATCGACACCAGCAGCGCCATGAGTACCGGGCCGATGAACAGGCCCACAATCCCCATGGTCTTCACGCCCCCGATCAGACCGAAAAAGGTCGGGAGAAAAGGAAGCTTCACCGGGCCGCCAACCAGCTTCGGCCGCAGCGTCTTGTCGACAATGAACAGTTCAACCGTGCCCCAGGCCAGCAGACCCAGGCCGGCAGTGATGTCGCCAGTGCCCACCAGATAGATCGAGATGAGCGTGAAGGTCAGCGGTGCGCCTCCCGGAACCAGAGCCATGAAGCCTGTCAGCACCCCGAATGCGACAGGCGACGGCACGCCTGCAATCCAGTAGGCCACGCCCAGCACCACCCCTTCGCCAATGGCAATGACCGTCATGCCCATCACCGTGGATGTCACCGTGGCCGGCACCACCCGCGAATAGCGTTTCCAGCGCTCCGGCAGGACGCGTTCGCCCACATTGTCCAACTCACCTGACAGGGCCTGGCCATCCTTGTACAGAAAGAACAACGTAATCAGCATGAACAGAAGGGTCAGCAACAGACCGGCGGTATCCCAGCCGAGGTTGAGCACCCAGCGCGAAATGCCCGTGATCTGTTCGCCGCTTACCAGGCTGACGATGACGCCCAGTTGCTGCGGCTCGCCCAGATACACAGTCCACTGCTCGGCGAGCCAGCTTCCAGCCAGTGGCAGGGCCGCGACCCACTCGGGCACAGGCGCGCCTTCCTGATTCGCATGGGTGATCCAGTTCACTGCCGTGCCGATCTCCTCCAGTGCGAAGGTGAAGGCAACCGCGAGAGGAATCAGAATGCACAGGATCATGGCAATAACGGCGATGGACGCGGCAACCGTGGTACTGCCGCCACAGCGTACCTGCAGACGCTGGTACAACGGCCAGCTCGCGAAACAGATGATCAACGCTGCCAGCACCGGCACGAGGAACCCAATGAAGAAATAGACACCAGCCGCCAGAATGAAGAGCAGAAGCGCGCGAGCGACTGCGACGTTGGTGAAAACAGGTTGCATGTTCAGGGACACTCCTGGTTCGAGACTTGGACATCCGATGCGCTCCCTGGGGCGAGAGCGCGAGCGCAGTATACAGACTGTTTCCGGGTATTGTGTCTATTCGAGCGCCAGTCTTTCGAGAGTCTGCAGACGCACATCCACCGTCAGCTCGAGCCTCTCCAGAGCGGCGGCGTGCGCCTTGCCCTCTGCGCTGGCCCGGAACAGATGGGGCGTCATGAGCAGCAGATCGGCGATGGCTTCCGGAGTGCTCAGGGACAGCCCGAAACGCAGAGCACTTTCCTGCTGGAGGACAAACCCCTCCGGTACCTGTGGTGACTTGTCACGCTCCGGTTTCACAGTGGGGTAGATGATCTCGCGCAACTCGCGCAGATGCTCCGGGCCCGAGTCCACCTGCAGCAGAATGCCGCCAGGCTTCAGAACCCGCGCAAACTCCGGGTAGACGGGGAATCCGAACATGCACAGGATCTGGTCGAGAGAGTGAGACAGCACGGGCAGGTTCGCATTGCTGCCCACCACCCAGGTGCCGAGACGTTCCTGCCTCGCGGCGGCCAGGATCGCCCACTTGGAGATGTCCAGACCCAGCAAGGCCAGCGGATGTCCGGTGGCCGCCGCCAACGCGCGCAGGTAATAGCCCTCGCCGCAGCCGGCATCGAGGCACGACAGTGGCTCAGCATTGGCCGGCGCATCGTCTACATCCCTCAACAGGGCCGCGCAAACGGCGGCGGCGATCGGCTGATAGTACCCGGCATTCAAGAAGCGTCGCCTGGCGGCCACCATCTCCTTGCTGTCGCCCGGATCCCGGGAGCGCTTGTTCTGCACCGGGAGCAGGTAGGTATGACCTTCGCGGGCAATGTCGAAGCTATGTCCGGACGGGCAACGCAAACTGGCCCCTGCGCGTTGCAATGCTTGCCTGTCGAGCGGGCAGGCCAGCGCCTGAAATGGCAGCAGGCTCATGGCGGTGTGGCACTCAGTTGGACAATCCGTACAGCCTGCCGAACTTCTCGCGGGCGTACCGCAGGAAAGGCACCGCGGTCAGCTCCTGGCCAGTGGCACGTCGGCACAGCTCTGGCGCATCGAACTTGCTGCCATGCTGGTGAATGTGGGTACGCAGCCAGGCCAGCAGTCGGACAACATCCCCGCGCTCCAGATCGGCAGCAATGTGGGTGTCCTGCTCTTTCGCCGCGGCCATGAACATGGCGGCGTAAAGGTTGCCGAGTGTGTAGGTGGGGAAGTAACCGAATGCCGCCTGGGACCAGTGCACATCCTGCAACACGCCTTGCGTGTCATCGGGCGGCGTGATGCCCAGCAGTGCCTGCATACCGTCCCGCCAGGCGCCGGGCAGGTCGGCCACCTGCAGATCGCCGTTCACCAGGGCCTGCTCGAGTTCGAAGCGCAGGATGATGTGCATGTTGTAAGTCAGCTCGTCCGCCTCGACACGGATCAGCGAGGGCTGCACCTTGTTGATCGCGCGGTGAAACTGCGTCACTGACACATTGCCGAGCTGGGCGGGGAAATGCGCCTGCAGGGAGGTGAAGTGGTTTTGCCAGTAACCCAGGCTGCGACCCACCTGATTCTCGAACAGGCGCGACTGGCTCTCATGAATGCCCGACGACGTGCCCTGCGCCAGCGGTGTGCGGGACAGCGCGTCGGCGATGCCCTGTTCGTAGAGTGCATGACCGGACTCATGAAGTGTCGCGAAAATCGCCGACGTGGCGAAGTCGGGCTGGTAGCGCGTGGTAATGCGCACATCGTCCCGCCCGAAGCTGGTACTGAAGGGATGCTGCACTTCGGCAAGATGGCCACGGGTGAAATCGTAGCCAATCGAGGCGGCCGCCTGACGACAGAACGTACGCTGCGCGTCGATGGCAAACGGCTGATACAGAACACGGTCATCAATAGCGTCCAGCCTTTCGCCAATGGCCTGGATCAGGGGCACTGTCTCGCGCTTCACCGTCGCGAAGATGTCGCGCACGGCAGCCGTCTTCATACCGCGCTCGTACTGATTCAGCAGGGCATCGTACTTCTCGTCGGCGTAGCCAAGAATTTCTGCAGATTCCTGCGCAATCTCGACAGCGCTCTCCAGATGCAGACGAAACGCGGCAAAGTCGTTGCGCTCGCGGGCCTCGGCCCAGGCAGCCCCTGCTGCGCCGGTGACTTCGCTGCGCCGGCGCACGAAGTCTGTCGAGAACAAGCGGTCTTCATCGAACTGCCGGCGCACATGGCGCAGCAGACACGCGACATCGCTGTCGTACGCAGCGCTGGACTGCTCCTGCTCAGCCGCCGCCAGCAGGTCGGCCATCTGCGTGCTGGTGGCCATCTCGTGGGCCAGCTGGTTGAGCGTGGTAATCTGCTGTGTGCGGCCAGTGTTGCCATGCACGGGCATGAAAGTCTCGCGATCCCAGTACAGCACAGCGACAGACTTTTGCATGTCGGAAAGCGTGTGCAGCCTGGACAGCAGCGCCTCGTACCGCGCGCTCATGGCCGGCTGCCCCACAGTTTGGCCACGGCCCGCTCGCTGCCCACGGCACCCACGACAAGGCAGACCACGCCGACAACAAAGAACACGGCGGCGGGCAGAAAAGCACCGGCACCCCCCGCAATCATGCCGAAGAACAGCGATACACATGCCAGCAACAGGAACAGCGCACCAACAGCCAGCAGGATCTTGCGGTGCGAAGGCTTGTAGCCATAGGGTTCATCACCCTTCTCGAGAATGTTCAACAGCGGCGCGAACAGTGTGCGAAGCAAGGCGTGCATCAGTGTGTTCCGGATTGCTCCGCCTCCATGTTGCGGTTGACGCCCAGTGCACTCCAGGCCTGACAGGTTGGCATGACTTCGAGTGTGTTGATGTTGACGTGGGCCGGCACCGAGTTCACCCAGTGGATGATCTGCGCGACATCGTCGGCACTCAGGGGTTTGGTGCCCTCATAGACCTTGTCTGCCCGTGCCGCGTCACCCTTGAAGCGCACGGTGGAGAAATTGGTGTCCGACATGCCTGGCTCGATGTTGGTGACGCGCACCCGCTTGCCCAGCAGGTCGGCGCGCAGAGCACGCGAGAAGTTCTGCACGAAGGCCTTGGTGGCGCCATAGGCATTGCCGCCGGGATAGGGCCAGCTGCCCGCTGTGGAGCCGATGTTGATGATATGGCCGGTGTTGCGCTCCACCATGCCCGGCAGCACTGCCCGCGTCACGCGCAGCAGGCCGGTGACATTGGTATCGATCATGGTTTCCCAGTCACTGAAGTCGGCGCGATGGGCGGGCTCCAGCCCCAGCGCCAGCCCCGCACTGTTGACCAGCACGTCGATGTCACGATGGCTGTCGGGCAGCGCGGCGAAGAACGCGTCCACGGAGTCCTGCCGGGTCACATCCAGCGCCGCGGCGTAGACACTGCACTGCCCCGCCACCGAAGCGGCCAGGGCCCGCAGCTTGTCCACACTGCGCGCCGCCAGGATCAGGGTGCAGCCGTCCTGCGCAAAGCGCCGGGCAGCCGCCTCGCCGAAACCAGACGACGCCCCGGTGATCATGACGACCCTGTGCATGAGCACTCCTTCGGGTATCAAGCCAGCTTGAGGGGCAGGCGGGTAATGACCTGTCCCGTGATGGCCGCCAGCGCATTGGCCACCGCCGGCGCGATGGGCGGTGTGCCCGGCTCGCCAACGCCTGAAGGCGCATTGGTGGACGCCACGATGTGCACTTCCACTTCCGGCATGGCATCCATGCGCAGTACGCGGTAGGTGTGGAAGTTGTCCTGATCCACTGTACCGTCGGTCATGGTGACCTCATCCCCCAGCGCTGCCGACAGCCCGTAAGCGATGGCGCTCTCGACCTGAGCTCGCACCACGTTCGGATTCACCGCGATGCCGCAGTCAATGGCAGCAACGACACGTTCCACCTTGAAGCTGGTGCCCTGCACGGACACATCCACGATCTCCGCGACAGTGGACCCGAAGGAGGTATGGACTGCGACGCCGCGTCCCCAGCCAGCCGGCAGTTCCTTCGTGCCCCAGCCCGCCTTCTCGGCGGCCAGTTGCAGAACAGCCGTTTCTCGGGGATTGTTCTTGAGCAACCCCAGACGGAAAGCCACCGGGTCATCGCCAGCCTTGCGGGCCAGCACATCAATGAACACTTCCTTGCTGAAGGCCGTGTGAGTGTGGCCCACGGAGCGCCACCACTGGACAGGCACACCATTGGTGGGCGAGTGCAGCTCCACCTGCCGCTCGGGAATCTCGTAGGCCAGATCGGACAGCCCTTCCACCGAGGTAATGTCGATGCCGTTGACCATCATCATGGCCGCGAGGGGTGTGCCGGCCATGATGGACTGTCCGGCCACGCGCACCTGGATGGCGGTGGGTCGGCCATTGACGTTGAGTGCCGCTGTCAGCTTGTGGACATAGGCAGGACGGTAGTAACCGGCACGCATGTCGTCTTCACGGGACCACACCAGCTTCACCGGTGTGCCCTGCACTTCGCGGGCGACGCGCACGGCTTCCAGCACATAGTCCGAGGCTGGATTGGCGCGACGGCCGAAGCCCCCGCCGGCGAACACGGTATTGATCTTCACATTCTCGATGCCGGTGCCCAGCAGCTGGGCAATGGCAGCCTGATCCCCCGTGGCGCTCTGGCAGCCGTACCACATCTCGGCGGCGGCACCGTCCACTTTGGCGACGCAGTTCATGGGCTCCATCTGGGCATGGGCCAGGTAGGGGTACTCGAACACCAGAGTCTGCACGTCGCGGGACTGGCTCAGGGTGTCTGAGACATTGCCAACGGAGGCGGCCACCGCGCCTTCGGTCTCCACCAGTTCATGATAGTGCGCCAGAATGTCCGTGGTTCCGCGGGTCTCTGCAGCGGCGTCATCCCATTCGATCTTCAGCAATTCGCGGCCTTTGGTCGCGCTCCAGTAATCACGCGCTACCACGGCGACGCCGGTGTCGATGGCAAAGACATTGACCACCCCAGCACGGGCCAGTGCGGCAGTAGCGTCGAAGGATCGCACCTTGCCACCGAAGCGGGGGGCGTGAACGACGACGGCCGTCAGCATGCCAGGCAGCTTGACGTCCTGCGTGTAGATCGCCGTGCCGTCGTGCTTGCCGGTGTCCTTGCGCTGAGTGTCATCGCGGCCGATCAGGGTGAACTGATCAGGCGTCTTCAAGGTCAGTGCGGTGACGTCCGGCGCGCTCTGCTGCGCAGCCGCCGTGGCCAGGTCGCCAAAGGTGGCGGAATGGGTGCCGTGGGTGACAACGCCGCGGGACACGCGGATCTCACTGGCAGGCACACTCCACTGCGCGGCCGCTGCGTTCACCAGCATGGCTTTGGCTGCCGCGCCAGCCTGGCGCATCTGCATGAAGCTGTTGGCGATGGCGGTGCTGCCGCCGGTGCCCTGCTGACCCATCAGGAGATTGGCGTACTTCTCGGTGTTCACCGGGGCGTGCTCACACACCACCTGGGCCCAGTCGGCATCCAGCTCGTCGGCGATGCAGGTGGCCAGGCCGGTGTAGACGCCCTGTCCCATTTCGAGGTGCTTGATCATCACCTTGACGACGTTGTCAGGAGTGACGCTGACGAAGGCATTGAACTCGAGAGCGGCATCGGCGGCGCTCTGAGCCTGGGCAGCAATGCCGCCAAAGTTGACGCCGAGCACCAGGCCGGCCGTGGTGCCGGCAGAGACTTTCAGGAAGCTGCGACGGCTGGGATCAACGTTCTGGGTTTTCAGGAATCGGGAGATGTTCATTATGCGGCTCCTCCAGTGTTCTTCAGTTGCGCGGCGGCCATGTGGATGCCGGCCTTGATGCGGGAGTAGGTGCCACAGCGGCAGATGTTGCCGGCCATGGCGGCTTCGATGTCGGCGTCGGTCGGCGCGCTGTTCTTCTCCAGCAGGGCCGTGGCAGACATCACCTGCCCGGACTGGCAGTAGCCGCACTGGGGCACCTGCAGTTCTACCCAGGCGGCCTGCACGGCACGGGCCTGGGGCGACTGCAGCCCTTCGATGGTGGTGATGTTCCGGCCCACGGCATTGGCCACGGTCAGCACACAGGTGCGGGTGGCCACGCCGTCAATCTGCATGGTGCACGCGCCGCACTGGGCCACGCCGCAGCCGAATTTGCTGCCGGTGAAGTTCAGATGATCGCGGACGACCCACAGCAGGGGCATGTCCCCTTCCACGTCCACTTCGTGGGTTTGTCCGTTGATGGTCAGTTGGTAGGCCATATGCCCTCCTGTTTGAGTGATCGCAATGGGTGCACTGTCAGTGCAGTCTGGAATGAAGTAGGGCTATGGTAGCACTGTGCTCTCGCCGTGGCTCAGGGAATGTAGATCTGCCGGCTGTACCACGGGATCGCGGTGACCCCCGTGAGCACTTCCGTGCCATCAAAGATGCGCGAAAACAGCGGCCCCTCGGCCGTGAAACTCAGCTGGCTGATACGGCTGCCGGGCTCGCCTGGACTTCCCAGCGCATCGGTGGCCTGGTCGATCTGGTAGGTGCGGGTGAAGTCCGGCCGCTTGCCCGAGCGCAGCACAATGCGTGACTCGCGGCGCACAGGAGCAGCCTCCGTGTAGGCCAGGCTCAGCTGCACACGGTCGCCGCTCTGCGCCTCCATCGTCCAGGTCTCCTGGGTCTCACCACTGGCCTCGCCCTCACCGGTGCCGCGCTTGTCGACGCTGGCCACCAACGCCGGCTGATACACCTCGTAGGCGCCCGGGCCTTCCGGCGAAATGCCGCTGACGAGCATGGTGCCCGCCTGTCCGCTGGCCTCGTTGCGCGCCTGCACCGACATCACCATGTAGCGGCTGGTGCCTGTGCGCAGCACCTGACCCTGCCCGTCCAGCACCAGATGCCGGTCCATGAAGGTGATGGAGACCGCCGCTCTGTCCGGCGCTCCTTCCACGGGCACCAGTGTCCAGCCGGCAGGAAGCAGGGGCACGACACCCGCCTGATTTACCTGAAAGCTGAGCGAGGTGCGGTTCTCGGTGCTCCACTCCACGTAATCCTGGGCGGCAGCCGTGTGCATGCAGGCGAGTACTGCCCATACAAATACAAGCAGACGGCGGGACGGGGCTTTCAGAATCGTCATCAATGCTTACTCCGGCAGGGCGAGCACCAGCAATTCTGGCACTGGGTTGGTGAGTATGCTCAGGGCGATGTACTGGCGACCGTCCACCGCATAGCTCATCGGTGCACCGCCGGCATTGGCCGGCAGGGGAATCGTCTTCAGCTGCGCGCCCGTCAACTTGTCACGGGCCACCAGCACCGCGCCTTCCAGCGTGGTCTGGGCATGGATCAGCAGCGTGGGCGTGACCAGGACGGCATGTTTGCCGCCGCCGCCAAGCGGGGGCAGATCGATGCCGGCGAGGTCCGGGTGATTGGTGACTGCCGCGAAGTCATCGCCATTGGCCACCTGCCAGAGGATCTCGCCCTTGTTCATGTCGAACGCGGTGATCGTGGCATAGGGCGGCTTCAGCAGAGGCAGCCCGCGGGGCCCGCGTACGGCCTGGTTGGACAGGCGCACGTAGTTGAAGTTGGATTCGCTCGGGTCCAGCGTGGTCATCAGCGGCGCATTCGGGCTGTCCGTGGAAGGCACGAACAGAATGTTGTTAAGCGGATCCACACCGGCCCCCTGCCAGTTGGCGCCGCCACCGGCACCCGGCAGCATGAGCGTGCCGCGATTGCCTCCCTGGATGGTCTCAGACGGCGGCGTGAACAGCGGCCCCCAGGTGTACTCCTGCAGAATCGCCTCGGCCTCGGCCCGAAGCTCCGGGGTGAAGTCGATCAGAAAATCCAGCTCCATGCCCTGCCGCGCGAAGGCAGGCGGCTTGCTGGGAATGGGCTGGGTCGGGGACAAGCGCTCGCCAGGCAATGCGCCGCCCTGGGGCACCGGCGTTTCGTTGATGGGCCAGACGGGCTCCCCGGTCACCCGGTCCAGCACATAGGTGAAGCCCTGCTTGGTGACCTGCGCCACCGCCTTGATGACGCGTCCGTCGACGGTGATGTCCAGCAGATTGGGCGCCGCCGGGTTGTCCAGATCCCAGACGCCGTGATGCACCGTCTGGTAGTGCCAGACGCGCTCGCCGGTGCGGGCATCCAGCGCCACGATGCTTTCGCTGAACAGATTGTCGCCGGGCCGGTGACCGCCATAGAAATCGTCGGTGGCCGCTTCCATCGGCAGGTAGACATAGCCCAGCTCGAGGTCCGCGCTCATCATGGACCACACGCCGGTATTGCCCGCCGTGCGCCAGGAGTCGTCTTCCCAGGTGTCGTTACCGAACTCGCCTTCCAGGGGAATGGTGTGGAAGGTCCAGGCGACTTCGCCGGTACGGATGTCATAGCCGCGAATCCACAACGGCGGACGTTCCTTGAAGCGCGGCCGGTTGGAGGTGATCTGCGAGACCACCAGAATGTCGCCCACCACGATCGGCGGCGACACTGCGCCCAGAGGCGGCGCGCCCTGCCAGTCCAGCTCGCCTCGGACCGCGCGGGGAATGCCGTCGGTCATATCCACCTGACCATTCCCGAAGGCCGTATCGATGGCACCGTCCTCCGCGTTCAGGGAAAACAGATAGCCATCCTGTGTGGCCACCAGCACGCGCTTGTTCTGCCCGTCGGACCAGTAAGCCACGCCGCGCTGGTGGAAACCAAGAGCGCCGACGGGGGCGCCGCTCAAGTAGATCTGCGGATTGAAACTCCAGAGCGTCGCGCCCGTCACCGCATCAATGGCCGCCACCTGGTTCAGCGAGGTGATCATGTACAGCACGCCATCCACCATCAGCGGCGTGCCCTGCATGCGCCCGAACGAGACCTCCTGGCCCACGTTCGTGAGATCCAGCGCCCCATCCAGCGACTGCCAGCGCCAGGCAATGCCAAGGCGTTCAAAATTGTCGGCGTTGATCTGGCTGAGGCTGGTGTACTTGGTGGAGCCGGCGTCGCCCCCGTAGGTGGGCCACTGGCCATCGGTGACGCCGTGCTGTGCAGTGGCGAAGAGACTGATGCTGAAAATACTGCCAGCAAGCAGCAGCCGTGCGGTGGTCGGGCCTGTTGTTCTTGTTTTCAAGGCGGGGTCTCCCGTATTGGCTGGGGCAGTGCGTCGGGCGCCAGTCTACCGCGAAGGGCCGCCAGGAGTGAAATGGCCCGATACCCCCTGGTGCGCG
Organism: uncultured Gammaproteobacteria bacterium; assembly: GCA_903889815.1. GTDB lineage: Bacteria > Pseudomonadota > Gammaproteobacteria > Pseudomonadales > Pseudohongiellaceae > UBA5078. The sequence continues at coordinate 31,615 of CAISYX010000016.1, read as the reverse complement.
GGTTCTGGAATGCCGGCAAAGCACTCTTCGTGGGTGGTGGATTTCATGGCTCCTGTGCCTGCGCCGGGTCTGCCATTCTGAAGGGCAGCATCTTTGCCGCCTCGCCCTGATACTGCCGGATGTGGTCCGCCTCCCGCACCAGAAAATCAGCAATAGCCGCGTCAAACTGGCGGTCGGCAATCCAGTGGTTCGAATACGTGATGATCGGTTCAAAACCGCGCTGGATCTTGTGCTCGCCCTGGGCGCCGGAGTCGAAGTGCTGCAGTCCGTGGGTGATGCAGTAATCGATGCCCTGGTAATAGCAGGTCTCGAAATGCAGGAACTGATAGTCCGCGCGGCTGCCCCAGTAACGGCCATACAGCGTGGTGTCGTCACGCAGGCTCAGCGCGGCAGCGATGGGCGTGTCTTCGTGCAGCGCCAGCACCAGCAGCAGACTCTCCGGCATGGTCCGTCCCAGCTGCTCGAAGAAGGCCGGCGTCAGATAGCCCTGCTGTCCGCGTACTTCATAGGTGCTCTGGTAGAAGCCATAGAAGGTCTGCCAGAGAGTGGGCGTGATGTCGCGGCCGCTGAGGTGCCGGAAATGAATGCCGGCGCCATGCACGGCATCGCGCTCATTGCGCAGATTCTTGCGCTTGCGCGAATTGAACGTGGCCAGGAAGTCTTCGAAGCAGGCGTAGCCCCGGTTGTACCAGTGGTACTGGCAGCCGATGCGCGGTCGCAGGCCGGCTTCGCTCAGCAGGGCATGTTCCTCCGGGGTTGGAAACAGCACATGCCAGCTGCTGGCGCCCAGCGCTTTCGCTCTGGCCGTCACGGCGCCGACAATGGCCCCTGTCAGCGCGGCGTGATCGACGCCGGTGGCCATAAGCAGGCGCGGGCCGCTGCTGGGAGTGAAGGGGACGGATGTCACCAGTTTCGGGTAGTAGGCCCGGCCATGCTGACGGTAGGCATCGGCCCAGGACCAGTCGAACACATACTCCCCCCAGGAATGCCGTTTGAGGTAGAGCGGCAGGGCTGCTGCGGGGTGACCTTCCTGCAACACCAGCAGATGCTGCGGCTCCCAGCCGGTGGCCTGCGTGGCACAGCCGGTGTCTTCCAGAGCGCTTAGAAAGGCATGGCGCAGAAACGGACTGGCGTTCGCCGCGAGAGTGTCCCAGAGCCGCGCGTCGATGTCGGCAATGCAGGGGTGAAACGTGAATTCGAATGCTGCTGCCAAGGATTTTCCCGCCTGCGGTGATGAACGACTCGCGGCATTCTGGACATGGGGCCGCGGCTTGGCAACCCGCCGCGCATCACGGGGTGACAGGTTCAATTGCCAGGAAGTAGTGCGCTGCTTCGGCGAAGATGTCGCTCTGCGCATTGAACTGCAGCACTTCCACACCGAGTCGCCCGGCCGAGCCGTTCGAGCGGTAACGGACAAAGAAGCGCCTGACCAGTCCAGCGGTAGTTAAATATCTGTATTTCCTGCTATATTGCGGCAATGAGTGAACCAGGAACACACCGCGTGGAACCGCACAACCCCATCAACAAGATCAGGGAGCACCGCGACAACCTGCGCAAATCCGAGCGCAAGGTAGCGGATTACATCCTTGACCACAGCGCTGCACTGATCAATATGCGCATCGTCGATGTGGCCTCCAGTGCTGAAGTCAGCGAGCCCACCGTGCTGCGTTTCTGCCGGGCGCTGGGTTATGACGGCTTCCAGTCTTTCAAACTGCAGCTGGCGCAGCATCTGGGGGCAAACAGCGGGTATTCGCAATTCTCTGTGGACGACAATGATACGGCAGCAGATCTTTGCAACAAGGTGTTCGACTCGACGATCGGCTCGCTGCTGACGGTGCGCGACCTGCTGGACCCCGCCGTGCTGGAACTGGCCATCACGCGGCTCAGTCATGCCAGCCGAGTGGAGTTCTATGGCTTTGGTGCTTCCGGATCGGTGGCAGCCGACGCCCAACACAAGTTCTTCCGTCTGCAGGTGTCCTCCGCCGCCTATACCGACCCTCACATTCAGCTGATGTCGGCCATCTCCCTGGGCGAAAACGATGTGGTGGTGGCCATCTCGCAATCCGGGCGCTCCAAGGCCTTGCTTCAGAGCGTCAATCTGGCGCTTGAGGCCGGGGCCACCGTCATCGGCCTTGCGCCGCAGAATACGCCCCTGAGTGAGCTTTGCAGCATCGCCATCCATGTGAATGTCGAGGAGGACCAGCACGAGTTCACTCCGGTGTCGTCGCGCATTGCGCACCTTCTGGTCATCGACGTGCTGGCCATGGGAGTAGCGCGCTCCCGCAAGACATTGCTGAAGGATCATCTCAAGCGGATGAACAAGAGCCTGCGCACGCTGCGAACCTACAAGTCCTGACCCTTTTGTAGCCTTGCCTGTTACTCCACCGTGACCGATTTGGCCAGATTGCGCGGGTGATCGACATCCGTGCCTTTGAAGATGGCCACGTGATAGGCAAGAAGCTGCAGCGGAATCGTGTAGATGATGGGAGACAGGATGTCCGGCACACTCGGCACATTCACCACTTTGCAGTTGCGGTCATTCTCGAATCCGGCTGACTCGTCGGCAAACACAAACAGTTTGCCTCCTCTGGCGCTCACTTCTGCCAGATTGCCTTTCAATTTGCCCAGCAGTTCGTCGTTGGGAGCCACGGCTATGACTGGCATCTTTTCATCCACCAGTGCCAGCGGGCCATGCTTCAGTTCACCAGCCGGATACGCCTCTGCGTGGATATAGGAGATCTCCTTCAACTTGAGCGCTCCTTCCTTTGCCACGGGATATTGAACCCCGCGTCCGAGAAACAGTGCATGGTGTTTATCCATCAGGCTCTTCGCGACCAGCTTGATCTGCTTGTCCAGCAACAAGGTGCGAGACACCAGTCCCGACAAGGCATTCAAATCACGGACATGTTTCTGCTCTGTCTCATCGCTCATGCCTGTGCGACGCGCCAGCACCAGTGTCAGCAGCAGCAGTGCACACAGTTGTGTCGTGAAGGCCTTCGTCGAAGCAACGCCGATTTCTCGCCCGGCAGTGGTCAACAGGCAGAAGTCAGATTCGCGCACGAGTGAACTGGTGGCCACATTGCAGATGGCCAGATGGCCGACATACGCCCCGCTTTCCTTGGCATAACGCAAAGCGGCAAGGGTGTCTGCCGTCTCGCCAGATTGCGAGATCGTCACGAACAAGGTGCCGGGCTGCACAATGATGTTGCGATAGCGGTAGTCACTCGCGATGTCGATCTGCGACGAAAGCTTTGCGATGTTCTCGAGCCAGTACTTGGTGATCATGCCGGCGTGGTAGCTGGTGCCGCAGGCCACTATCTGCACCTGTTGCACCTTGTCGAAGATCGCGCGGGACTTCACTCCGAACGCTTCCTCCAGCACATGCGTATCACTGATGCGCCCGTTCAGAGTGTTGCGGATGACCTGTGCCTGCTCGTGGATCTCCTTGAGCATGAAGTGGCCGTACTCGCCCTTCTCAACCTCGGCGATCTCGCTGGTGATGTGGGTGACAACACGCTGAACGCGCTTGTCTGCGTTCCATATCTTCACCTCTTTCAAGGTGAGCTCCGCGATATCGCCTTCTTCCAGATACATGAAGCGGTCAGTGACCTGACCCAGCGCCAGCGCATCCGATGCAATGAAGTTTTCACCGATGCCAACACCGATGACGAGTGGGCTGCCACTGCGCGCCACCACGATCTTGTCGGGCTCATTCGTGCTGATCACGCACAGGCCGTACGCGCCATGCAGTTTCTTGACTGTCTGTTTTACCGCATCCAGCAGCGTCAGCCCCTGCGTTGAACAGGCCTGATGAATCAGGTGGACTACGGCTTCGGTGTCCGTCTCTGAGGAGAACACATAGCCCTGTGCGACCAGTTCCTGGCGCAATGCCTGATAGTTTTCGATGATGCCGTTGTGTACGAGCGCGATCCGTCCGGCAGACAAATGCGGATGCGCATTGCGTTCGCTGGGTTCGCCGTGGGTTGCCCAGCGGGTGTGTGCGATGCCGATGCGCCCCTCGAAGGGTCGCTGGGCCATGGACTCTTCCAGCTTGGCCACTTTGCCGGTGGCCTTGATGCAGTCGATGTCGTTGGTTCTGGCATCCAGCAGCGCCATCCCGGCTGAGTCGTAGCCGCGATATTCAAGTCGCCTCAGTCCTTCAAGCAGAATTCCCGAAACGTCTCGTTGCGCAACAGCGCCAACTATTCCACACATTTGGTGCTCCTTTGAATTCGTCCTAGCGTCAGGGTTGGCGATCGCGAGCCGAGCTCTGTGCCACTCCTGACTGCACAACAGTGCTGGACTATTTCTTGACTGGTTTCTCCCAGCCTTCGATGTTGCGCTGACGTCCGCGTGCGATGGCGAGATGCCTGCCCGGAACATCACCGGTGATGGTGGAGCCCGCGCCGATCGTGGCATTCTCGCCGATCGTCACAGGCGCCACGAGCGCGGTGTTGGACCCCACAAATACATTGTCTTCAATCAGTGTTTCGTACTTGTTCACGCCGTCGTAGTTGCAGGTGATAGTGCCGGCACCGATATTCACATCGCGCCCGATAGTTGCGTCGCCGACATAGCTCAGGTGACTCACTTTGGAACCATGCCCGATGATCGCTTTCTTGGTTTCGACAAAATTGCCAATTTTAGAACCAGTGTTCAGTACAGTGCCTGGACGCAATCTTGCAAAGGGCCCGACGGCACATGCTGCTCCAATAGTGACTCCATCAACATGCGAATTGGCATGAATCACTGAGTCATCTCCAATGATTGCATTCTTGATGCACACATTGGGGCCGATGCGTACGCGATTGCCTATTGCAACCTTGCCTTCAAAAATGCAGTTGATGTCGATCTCAACATCTCTTCCACACAACAATTCGCCACGCACATCAATGCGAGACGGGTCGGCAAGCGTGACTCCGCTCTCGAGGAGTTGCAGTGCTACACGTCCCTGATAGTGCCTTTCGAGCTGCGCAAGCTGTACTTTGTTGTTCACTCCGAGCACTTCGAGCTCGTCATCGACTATCTGAGTTGCAACGTCCACTCCTTGTAGCACGGCCAGTGCCACGATGTCTGTAAGGTAATATTCCCCTTGTGCATTGTCATTTTTGAGCTGTCCCAACCAGTGCTGGAGATGCGAAGCCTGCACTGCCAGTATTCCGGTGTTGGTTTCGGTGATCTTCCTCTGCTGGGTATTTGCGTCCTTCTCTTCCACGATGGCGATCGCGCGACCGCTGGCGTCGCGAATGATTCGACCAAGTCCTGATGGATCCTTGCTGTTCAGTGTCAGAATAGCCAGCCCGCCAGAATGCGCCAGGGCCACAAGCGCCTGAAGCGTGTCCGCCTGAATCAGCGGGACATCCCCGTAAAGAACCAGCACGATACTTTTGTCGTGGACATGTGGCATCGCCTGGGCGACGGCATGTCCTGTCCCCAGTTGTTCAGCCTGCATTGCCCATAGCACAGGGGTCTTCTGAAGGCAGTCCTCTATCTGCTGCGCCTCATGTCCTATGACGACATGTACAGCACTGGCCTCCAGCGACAGAGCGGTGTCGACGACATGCTGCAACAAGGGCCGTCCAGCCACTTTGTGCAGCACCTTCGGCGTGTCGGAGAACATGCGCTTGCCTTTTCCGGCAGCGAGAATGACAACTTCGAGGGGGGGCTGATGCAATGAATTCATGGCGAAGGGATTCTGGATGACCGAACAGGGGCTTATCTTAACTGAGATTGCTTCGACAGGGATTGTGGGGCATAAAAAAAGGGCAGCTCGCGCCGCCCTTCTCTGTACTCCAAGCCTGCTGTCTTACTTGCGCAGCTGCCTTAGCGCGCGCAGCTGGGCAGCAGCCTCGGCAAGCTGAGCGGCTGCGCGCGAATACTCGAACTCTGCGTCCTTGTTGGATATGGCGTCGTTGGCGTCTTGTATTGCCTGCAAAGCTGCCGCCTCATTGACGTCATCGGCGCGCAACGCCGTATCTGCGAGTACTGTAACGACGCCGCTTTGCACTTCCAGGAATCCGCCAGACACGTAATAGATCTCTTCAGACCCATCCTGCAGCACAACACGTACCGGTCCAGGAATCAGTGCCGTCAGCAGCGGTGCGTGACCCGGCGTTATACCCAGGTCTCCCAGCGTGCCTGTGGCAACCAGCAATTCCACGAGCCCGGAGTAGATTTTCTCCTCAGCGCTCACAATGTCACAGTGCATAGTCATGGCCATAAATCATTGCTCTCTGTTTACAGATTCCAGTGACAGTGTCGGATTACAGGTTCTTGGCTTTGGCAACGGCTTCGTCGATGCTGCCAACCATGTTGAAAGCCTGCTCCGGGATTGTGTCGTAATCGCCTGCAAGAATGCCCTTGAAACCGGCGATTGTGTCTTTCAGCGAAACATACTTGCCCGGGGTGTTGGTGAACACTTCCGCAACGAAGAACGGCTGGGACAGGAAGCGCTGAATCTTGCGCGCACGGGATACGATCAGCTTGTCACCTTCAGACAGTTCATCCATACCCAGAATCGCGATGATGTCTTTCAGTTCCTTGTAGCGCTGCAGCACAGACTGTACGCCGCGAGCCACGTCGTAGTGCTCTTGACCGATTACCAGCGGGTCCAGCTGACGAGAGGTGGAGTCCAGCGGATCGATCGCTGGATAGATACCCAGTTCAGCGATTGCGCGTGACAGTACCACGGTGGCGTCAAGGTGGGCGAAAGTGGTCGCCGGTGACGGGTCGGTCAAGTCGTCCGCGGGCACGTATACGGCCTGTATGGATGTGATCGAGCCAGTCTTTGTGGAGGTGATGCGCTCCTGAAGAACGCCCATTTCTTCCGCCAGCGTGGGCTGGTATCCCACCGCTGAAGGCATACGGCCAAGCAGCGCAGATACTTCAGTACCGGCCAGTGTATAACGGTAAATATTGTCAACGAAAAACAGTACGTCTCGCCCTTCGTCACGGAACTTCTCGGCCATGGTCAGGCCGGTCAGGGCTACGCGCAGACGGTTGCCGGGCGGCTCGTTCATCTGGCCGTACACCATTGCCACTTTGGAATTGGTCAGGTTGTCCAGATCGATAACCTTTGATTCCGCCATTTCGTGGTAGAAATCGTTACCTTCACGAGTACGCTCACCCACACCAGCAAACACGGACAATCCGGAGTGCGCCTTGGCGATGTTGTTGATCAGTTCCATCATGTTCACGGTCTTGCCTACACCGGCACCACCGAACAAACCTACTTTGCCGCCTTTGGCGAAGGGGCAGATCAGGTCGATTACCTTGATGCCGGTTTCCAGCAACTCGTTGGAGGCGGACAGTTCTTCGTAAGCGGGTGCCTTTCGGTGAATTGGCATGCGCTCTTGTTCGCCAATCGCACCGCGCTCGTCGATCGGGTTGCCCAGAACATCCATGATGCGGCCAAGAGTTTCAAGGCCCACGGGCACGGAAATCGGAGCACCGGAGTCCGTGACGTTCAGACCTCGTGACAGGCCTTCAGTACTTCCCATCGCAATAGTGCGGACCACGCCGTCGCCCAGCTGTTGCTGCACTTCCAGCGTCGTTGCCTTGCCTTCGACCTGCAGTGCGTCATAGACTTTCGGGACTGACTCCCTTGGGAATTGGACGTCAATCACCGCGCCAATAATTTGAACGATACGGCCGCTACTCATGTTCGGTTCCTCTTAAGTACTGAATTCCAGAATCTTGCTTGTCTGATTTGCCTGCGCACGCGTGGCCAGGCGCTGTTCGTGTGGCTTATACCGCAGCCGCGCCACCCACGATTTCTGACAGTTCCTGCGTTATCGATGCCTGACGCGCCTTGTTGTAGATCAGGCCGAGATCCTTGATCAGATCACCGGCGTTGTCGGTGGCATTCTTCATCGCCATCATTCGGGCAGCCTGCTCGCAGGCGATATTCTCTACAACAGCTTGGTACACCTGCGATTCGATGTAGCGAACAAGGAGAGAATCAAGAAGCTCTTGGGCGTCTGGCTCGTAGATGTAGTCCCAATGGTGCCTGAACTCTTTGTTTTCAGAAGCCTGCAGCGGCAGAAGTTGCGCGACAACCGGGGTCTGCGTCATTGTGTTCACGAATGTGTTGCTGACAATGAACAGGCGGTCGATTTGCCCTGCAGCAAACTTATCCAGCATCACCTTCACGGCGCCGATCACATCGTCCACTTTCGGTGTGTCGCCAATTCCGCGGACAGACGCAACGACATTGCCGCCAAAATTGTTGAAGAAGGAAGCGGCCTTTGCACCGATAACACAGAATTCGGTGCCGACATTGTCCTTCTTCCAGACCAACATTGCGCGCAATGCGGCTTTGAACGCATTGACGTTCAGTCCACCGCACAGCCCTCTGTCAGATGAGACAACTATATAGCCAACACGCTTGGCTTCTCTTTCGGAGAAGTACACGTGATGGTATTCGGGCGTTGCGTTGGCAACGTGTCCGATTACCTCCCGCATGCGCGTTGCATAGGGTCGTCCCAGCGCCATGCGGTCCTGGGCCTTGCGCATCTTGCTGGCCGCAACCATCTCCATCGCACTGGTAATTTTTTGCGTGTTCTTGATGCTGGAGATCTTGGTTCTAATCTCTTTGCCGACAGCCATAACTCACCGTATTCCTGTCAATTACCAGGTCTGTGTTACCTTGAACTTCTGAATCGCTGCTTTCATTTGCGCGGCGATGTCATCGTTGTAGTCACCTTTCTCATTGATCTTTGCCAGCAGCGCTGCATTCTCGTTGTTGGCATAGGACAGCAAGGCGCGTTCAAAAGCCACGACCTTGTTCAGCTCCACATCCTTCAGGAAGCCTTCATTGGCTGCGTAAAGTACCAGTGCCATCTGGGCGACAGACAGCGGAGAGTACTGAGACTGTTTCATCAGTTCTGTTACACGCTGACCGTGTTCGAGTTGCGCGCGAGTCGCTTCGTCGAGATCAGAGGCGAACTGCGCGAATGCTGCCAGTTCACGGTACTGTGCCAGAGCGATACGGATACCGCCGCCCAGCTTCTTGATAATCTTGGTTTGTGCTGCACCGCCTACTCGTGACACCGACAGACCGGCATTGATTGCAGGACGGATACCGGAGTTGAACAGGTTGCTCTCCAGGAAGATCTGACCGTCAGTAATGGAGATCACGTTGGTCGGTACGAAGGCAGATACGTCACCCGCCTGCGTCTCGATGATCGGCAGAGCGGTCAAGGAACCGGTTTTGCCCTTCACTTCACCATTGGTGAACTGCTCTACATACTCGGCGTTCACGCGTGATGCGCGCTCCAGCAGACGGGAGTGCAAATAGAACACGTCGCCGGGGTATGCTTCACGGCCTGGCGGACGGCGCAGCAGCAGGGAAATCTGGCGATACGCCCATGCCTGTTTGGTCAGGTCATCATAAATGATCAGGGCGTCCTGGCCACGGTCACGGTAGAACTCGCCCATTGAACAACCGGCATACGGGGCGATGAATTGCATGGACGCGGGATCAGATGCACTGGCTGCAACGACGATGGTGTACTCCATCGCGCCGTGCTCTTCCAGCTTGTTCACGACGTTGGCGATGGACGACTGCTTCTGTCCTATGGCCACGTAGATACACTTAACGCCCTTGCCCTTCTGGTTGATGATCGCGTCGACAGCGACAGCAGTCTTGCCTACCTGGCGGTCGCCAATGATCAGCTCACGTTGGCCACGGCCAATAGGCACCATCGCGTCAATGGCTTTCAGACCCGTCTGTACCGGCTGGTCCACTGACTGACGTGCAATTACGCCTGGAGCCACTTTCTCTACTGGCGAACTGTGCTTGGCATTGATCGGGCCCTTGCCATCAATTGGCTTGCCAAGCGCGTCCACTACACGGCCTTCGAGTTCTGGTCCGACCGGCACTTCCAGAATGCGCTTGGTGCAGCGGCAAGTCTGCCCCTCTGCGAGAGACTTGTAGTCACCGAGAACAACGGCACCCACTGAGTCACGCTCAAGGTTCAGTGCCATGCCGAAAATACCGCCGTCGAACTCGATCATCTCGCCATACATGACGTCAGCGAGGCCGTGAATGCGGATGATACCGTCGGAAACGCTGACGATCGTGCCTTCATTCTTCGCTTGCACGGAAACATCGAGGTTCTCGATACGCTGCTTGATGATTTCACTGATTTCTGATGGATTCAGTTGCTGCATGCTTTTTCCCTCATTCCCAGTCGTACTAGGAATTCATTGCTTCGGCTAATTTGGTCAGTTTTCCCCGGACGGAACTGTCGATGACTGTGTCGCCCGCTCGAATTACGGCGCCACCTATCAGATGTTTGTCCACACGGGTGTGCAACTTGATCTCTCTGTTCAAGCGAGTCTGAAGTGCCTGAGTAATCTTTTTAACTACGTCTTTATTGAGCTCGAACGCGGTCGACAGCTCCACGTCCACTGTCATTTCCTGATTGGCCTTGAGCGCTTCAAAAAGTTCGGAAATTTCGGGCAGCAATTGCAATCGCTTGTTCTCTGCCAGCAAGCGGATGAGATTCCCAGCCTTCGGCATCAGCTCGTTGCCACACAGATTGATCAGCATGCTGGCTTGTTCCGCCGCCGTCAGTGCTGGCGACAGCATGGTTTTGCGAACAGTGTCATTCGCAGCGACACTTGCAAGCAATTTGAGTGACTGAGACCAGGGGCTCAGCTCACCAGCCGCAAGCGCTACTTCAAAAGAAGCTTTCGCGTATGGTCGGGCTAATGTAATTGACTCTGCCATTGCTTATCGCCTATAGCTCTGCTGCGAGCTTGTTAATAAGCTCTTCATTGGCGGCTTGATCGATCGTGGATTCCAGAATCTTCTCTGCGCCTGCCACTGCAATTGCAGCAACCTGTGCTCGCAATGCTTCTCTGGCTCTTTGCGTTTCCATGGTGATTTCGGCTTGAGCGGCTGCAATCAGACGCTGGCCTTCGAGTCGAGCCTTGTCTTTCGCTTCATCGATTATCTGATTCGCGCGCTTGTTGGCCAGCTCAATCAGCTCAGCGCCCTGCTGTTTCGCTGCGCGCAACTCGTCTGCGGCCTTGTTCTGTGCAAGATTCAAATCGCGCTGGGCTCGCTCTGCTGCCTCAAGTCCGTCAGCAATTTTGTTTTGTCTTTCCTCCAGGATCGCGGTGATGGGCGGCCAGACATACTTCATGCAGAACATGACAAATACTGCGAACGCAATAAGTTGCCCAATTATGGTTGCGTTGAGATTCATGCAAGTACCCCAAAATAAAGATTTGTAGTCAACATCGGTCTAACCACCAAATGCCTGGCTATCCGCCCTGTCGATCAGATGAAGGGGTTTGCAAAAATGAACAGAAACGCCATACCTACGCCGATGATGGAGATTACGTCCACGAATGCTGCTACCAGGAAGAACTGGGTTTGCAGTTTTGGCGTCAGTTCTGGTTGACGAGCAGAGCTCTCTATCAGCTTGCCGCCCAGGCTACCAAAACCGATTGCGGTTCCGGCGCCGCATATGCCGAAAATTATTGCCGCTGAGAGCAAAGAAAAGGCTTGTATAGTTTCCATTTTTATCTCCAAGGTTTACTAAAATTAAAAGAGCGTTGTTAACTTGTATCAGTGACTCGACTGATGAGCCTGGTTCATGTACACGATGGTCAGCATCATGAACAGGTAGGCTTGCAATGTGACCACCAGAATGTGGAATACCGACCAGCCAAAATGCAGCGGTAACTGCCAGTAGCCCAAAAGTGCGATCACGAGGAAGATCACCTCTCCGGCAAAGAAGTTGCCGTAGAGTCGCAAAGCAAGTGAAACAAATTTCGCAAAGAATCCAGGCAACTCCAGCAACAGGTTCAGAGGAAGAGCCCACTTGCCGAACGGATGGAACGCAAATTCACCGAGGAACGCACCGAGGCCTTTGACTTTGATACTGTAGTAAATAATCAGAAAGAAAACGCCGATAGCAAAGCCGGCTGTGATGTTCAGGTCGGTTGTTGGCACTGCTTTGAAGTAGAGATGCGGATCGCCGGCAACCCATTGCGCGAACAGCGGTATAATATCTACCGGGATCAAGTCCATTGTGTTCATCAGGAAGATCCAGCAGAAAATTGTGAGTGCGAGAGGGCCAATGAGATCGTTCTTGCCGAAGAAAGTGTTCTTGACGTTGGTTTGCACCATCTCGACAATGATTTCTATGAAATTCTGCAAGCCACCTGGCTTGCCGGAAGTTGCCTTGGAAATGCAGAAGCGGAAAAGACCAAGGAACAATACGCCCAAGAGAAGGGATATCATCATTGAGTCTACATTGATGGCCCAGAAGCCCATTTCTGCAGCTTCTTCAGTTGAATGGGCAAATCCCCATGTACCATCAGCGTGCTGGCCATAGGTCAGGAACCCTAGATGGTGTTGTACGTATTCTGACGCCGTTTGTGCGGTTTCTACAACTTCGTGTGAATTTGCCATGAATTAAACTATATAAAAGTAAATTTTGGGGGACTTAAATTCCGCGCTTCTTCGTTTCCATCACGATCAACGAGACCAAGCCTGTCAAATATACAACTACGAAACCTGAAAAAAGCGCTGGCGTGCTCAAAGGTTTTACGTATGCAAAGACCAAGGCAAAACCGGCGCAGGTCAATAAGATCTTGATTCCTTCACCGACATAAAACGCTTTGACGATTTTCTTTGCTGCTCTGGCGCCTCTGTGCTGAAACGCCTTTATAGAGAAGTACGCGTTCGGTATGGCGCAGATTAAGCCACCAGACAGCAAAGAATAAGCCACTACCAAATCCTGTGTCCCGTAGCCGACAACTGCAAGAAGAACTGCAGTGATGAACTGACTGACAATTATTTTTTGGATTGGAGGAGCTTTTATGGTTGACACAGTTCGTTCAGCTTTCCAGCAGCATCCAATGCCTTGAAAGGCAGAGCATTATAGGGACATTGGTAGTTCTAATCAACTCCAAAACGCCTTCATTTTATATGAGCCAGTATGCCATCCAGCTCATCCAGGCTGTTGTATTTCAATGTCAATTTACCAGCCCCTTTGGGCGTGTGTTGTATCTGGACTCGAGCGCCAAGTGTCTCGGAAAGTCTTTCTTCCAGCCTGCGAATATCGGGATCGCTCACCAGTTCACTCGCCTTCTTGTCAGGTGCGGCTACCAGTATTCTGCGTACCAATGACTCGGTCTGACGAACGGAAAGACCCTTTCCAGCGACCAATTTTGCCACTTCCGTCTGTTTCAAATCTGAGAGGGCGAGCAGTGCGCGGGCATGACCCATTTCGATGTCGCCATGTTCCAACATCAAGCGAACATCAGGATTCAGAGCAATAAGGCGGAGGAGATTGGTGACTGTCGCTCGCGACTTGCCAACCGCATCTGCGACCTCTTGTTGTGTCAACTCAAACTCTTCTTGAAGGCGCTTGAGCGCCATAGCCTCCTCAATAGGATTAAGATCTTCTCGCTGAATGTTTTCGATTAGCGCCATGGCTATGGCAGACTCGTCAGAGACTGGCTTGATAATCGCAGGGATCTTGTCGAGGCCGGCAATCTGACTGGCGCGCCAGCGGCGCTCGCCAGCAATGATCTCATATCGTGTATCTGAAATCGGCCGGACTACGATGGGCTGCATTACACCTTGGGCGCGGATAGAGCTTGCAAGCTCCTGAAGAGCCTCTTCATGCATATCTGTTCTTGGCTGGTATTTGCCTCGTTGAATCAACTCTATCGGGATGTTGCGCATTTCTCCGTCTTTGTCTGCAACAGGCACCAAGGCATCCGCAGCCCCGTCCTGGCTTGAAGAGGACTGGCTCTTGCTGGCACTCAGAAGCGCGTCGAGCCCTCTGCCCAATTTTTTCTTGGCCGTCATGTTTGTTCCACTTTCCTGAACTCTTTGGGTGGGATATGCCTGGTTACTGTGCAAGTGCCGCCTGCTCCTGACGCCTCAACATCTCACCTGCCAGCGCAAGGTAAGCTACTGCACCACGTGATTGCCTGTCGTACTGAAGCACTGGCATGCCATAACTTGGTGCTTCTGCAAGTCGAATATTCCGTGGCACTACTGTGCGATAAACCTTGTCGCCAAAATGTGTGAACAACTGGTTGGAGACTTCGAGGGTCAACTTGCTGCGAGGATCATACATTGTCCGCAGAATGCCTTCGATCTTAAGACCAGGATTCAAGGCGGAAGCAATTGCCTGAATAGTGTCAACCAATGCCGACAACCCTTCCAGCGCGTAGTACTCACACTGCATCGGAATAATCACGCCGTGTGCGGCCACTAGCGCGTTTACAGTCAGCATGTTGAGTGACGGTGGGCAATCTATGACAATGAAATCGTATTTATCAGCAACGTCTGCTATCAAGGATTTAAGTCGACCTTCAGATCCATCCCTCTGCAACAAGGCCACTTCAGCTGCTGTGAGATCACCATTGGCGGGCAAGATGTCTACGCCAGCAGCCGTAGTCAACAGTGCATCCGCCAGTACTGCCTCGCCCATAAGTACTTCATAAACTGACAAGGACAGATCACCCTTGTTGATTCCGCTTCCCATCGTTGCATTGCCCTGCGGGTCTAGATCTATCAGGAGAGTGCGCCGTTTCGTGGCGCGCAGTGAGGCAGCTAGATTGACGGAGGTTGTTGTTTTGCCAACACCACCCTTCTGATTCGCAACAGCGATTACTTTGGCCAATTCGTCTTTACTCCGCTTTCTTTGCAAGCAGTTCAATGATGTGACGCTCACCGTCACAGCCAGGAACACTGACTTTTACGACTCTTCCAATCGCTACGTTGTCTGGTAGCTGGGCGAGCTCCTCTGCTGGAAGCACGCCCTTCATTGCCAGAATCCTTGGCTGCATGTCCTGAGCTTCGCTCTTGAAAAGATGCTGCGTGAGCTTCACCAGATCCTCAAGGGAAGAAAACGCCCTGGTAACAATAGTGTCGATTGGAAGCAGCTCCTGGAAGTTCTCTATTCTAAGATTGCGCACTTCTACATTGGCAAGCCCCAGTTGCACCTTGGCTTGAAAGACAAACCGCGTCTTCTTTCCATTACTGTCGAGAAGCACAAAGGTTTTTTCCGGGTAGCAAATCGCCAGTGGTATTCCCGGCAGCCCAGGCCCCGTGCCAACATCAAGAATACAGCGACCGGTAATCATGGACACAAGTGTCAGGCTGTCCAGCAGATGCCTGGATAGCATGCTGGAAGAATCCTTGATTCCAGAAAGATTGAACGTCTTGTTCCATTTGAGCAGCAATTCAAGATAGTCGACGAGCTGGTTGACTTGGTGATCTCTCAACGAAAGCCCCAAGGCATTCGTCCCACTGCGTAGTTCCGCTCGGTAATGTGATCCAGTCTTTTCCATACCGATGCTACCCGCCTTGATCAAGCCGACTTCTTGCGAATTGCGTCGTACTTTTTGAGGTAGATCAGCAACAAGGAAATCGCTGCGGGAGTCATTCCAGGAATTCTAGTGGCCCTGGCTATGGTCTCTGGCCTTGCCTTGAGCAACTTCTGTTTGAGCTCGTTAGACAAGCCCTGCATCTGAGAATAATCAAAATCCTGGGGCAGGATTGTGTTGTCCTGTCGCTTCAACTTCTTGATATCTTCTTCCTGCCGATCAATATAGCCTTGGTATTTTATGTGTATCTCTACCTGCTCATTGATTTGTCTGGCGATTTCGGGCCCTTCTGTGCCGTGTCTTTCCTTTTCAGAAATTGCGTTCAGCAGATTTTCGTAGCGCACTTCCGGCCTGGCGAGCAAATCAGCAAGGCTGTATTCTCTTGAAATGGGCTTCTCTATCATTTCATTGATTTTAAAAGCCTTTTCAGTTTCTGGTTGGATCCAGACCGTACGCAGCCTTGCCAATTCAGCGTCAATAGCATCACGCTTGCGGTTGAAAAGTGTCCAGCGCTTGTCATCCACAAGTCCAAGATCTCGACCAATACTGGTAAGTCTCAGATCAGCGTTGTCTTCTCTCAAGAGCAAACGATACTCCGCTCGGCTGGTAAACATTCTGTACGGTTCGTTGGTGCCAAGACTGATAAGGTCGTCAACCAGTACTCCGATATAGGCCTCATCCCTGCGAGGACACCAGTGCTCTTTGCCCTGTGCTGCCAGCCCTGCATTCAACCCTGCAAGCAAGCCCTGTGCTGCTGCTTCTTCGTAACCGGTAGTGCCATTGATCTGACCTGCAAAGTAAAGGCCCTCGATGAATCTGGTTTCGAGTGAGTAATGCAGATCTCGAGGGTCGAAGAAGTCATACTCGATCGCATAACCCGGCCTGGTGATGTGGGCGTTCTCGAACCCCTTGATTTCTCTTACCAATGCCAGCTGAACATCAAATGGAAGGCTGGTTGAAATGCCATTGGGGTAGAGCTCGTGCGTACTGAGCCCCTCAGGTTCGACAAATATCTGGTGGGATGTCTTGTCAGCAAAACGCATTACCTTGT
The DNA here is from genome assembly GCA_903889815.1 of uncultured Gammaproteobacteria bacterium. Lineage (GTDB taxonomy): Bacteria > Pseudomonadota > Gammaproteobacteria > Pseudomonadales > Pseudohongiellaceae > UBA5078. Next base: position 15,198 of record CAISYX010000016.1, on the reverse strand, counting down.
CTTCAATTGATGGGCAATACCGTGGTCCCAGCCCTTCGATGATCCCCGTGTACATGGGCGATCTGTCCAGACCACCACGGATTATGTCGTGGCAACGCTCATTGGTATTGGTGATGTAGCAATTGATCTGGCGTGGGTGCTCTTCAACATTTCCGAGATAGGACATTACTGGCGTTGGTGTATCGCCTGGCTGTACCTGCATGACAGAAAAATCCACAGATCTCGCATCAATTCGAGGTGGGGTCCCTGTCTTGAGTCGTCCGACATTGAAAGGCAACTCTCGAAGTCTTCTTGCCAGCGCAATGGATGGTGGATCACCTGCCCGGCCGCCTGCGCTGTTTTCAAGTCCGATATGGATCTTGCCGCCCAGGAAAGTGCCTGTGGTGAGAACAACCCGCCCGGCCATGATACGTAATCCCATCTGTGTCACTACACCAGCCACTTTGCCGTGATTCACAACAAGGTCATCGACCGCTTGCTGGAAAATGTCAAGATTTTGCTGGTTTTCCAGGATGCTTCTGACAGCTGACTTGTACAAGGCACGATCTGCCTGTGCTCGCGTAGCGCGCACGGCAGGACCCTTGCTGCTATTGAGAATTCTGAATTGTATTCCCGCTCGGTCCGTGGCTCGTGCCATCGCACCACCCAGAGCGTCAATCTCTTTGACAAGGTGTGTCTTGCCGATACCGCCAATTGCAGGATTGCAGGACATCTGACCCAGTGTTTCGATATTATGAGTAATCAGCAAGGTACGAACACCCATGCGGGCAGCAGCAAGTGCTGCCTCCGTGCCGGCATGTCCGCCACCGACCACGATGACGTCGTATTCTTTCGAAAAGATCATTATTTACCCGGTGAATGAGCCAAGGATCAAGGGTGGGACAGTATAAGCCCTCAAATTGAAATTTGAAGCTATAAAAAACAGCCTGTTGCAGTTATACAAACAAACAAAAACATATCTCTAAATATAAATGTTTAAGATAAGTACTTAATGATGTTACTAATTATGGCGACAGCACTTTCTGTTGAAAAGTGTATATTTTTTATAAAAATCATATTGTTGTGAAAAAATAAGTCTGTTGACTAGTGTGGTTTAAGCTCTTTGCAAGCCGTGAACTTCCTGTGTTCAAAGGGGGACTTTATACATTCGAGATTTTACTGGGATTTTGATCCACCGGTTATGGATATGGTTTTCCATTGTTAATCACAGCTTGATACACAGCATTATTTTCCAATACAAAAGCTGGAAAAAATTCTACCCAGCAGGTCATCAGCGGTAAATTCTCCGGTTATATCTCCAAGATACCGGTGCGCCAAGCGCAGATCTTCTGCAACCAGCTCGGAGGATCTTTGAAATGAAAGCTGATCATGTGCCCTTTGAAGGTGGTTACGCGAGGACTCCAGCGCCTGAAGGTGCCTTCGCCTTGCTGTAAAACAGCCCTCTTCGGACGCCTGAAAGCCCATGCAGGATTTCAGGTGCTGTTGCAGGATATCGATGCCCTTCTTGTGCTTTGCCGACAAGTAAACAGTGGTTAGTGACTGATTTTCGGCAATTGGATGGGTTTCCAAAGCAGGCGCTTTCATCTGCAGATCAATTTTGTTTTGAATGATGGTTATTCGTGCTGGATCCAGACTGGTAGTCTTGAAGAAGGGTTCCATGCTTTCGAGGTACTCCTGAATGCACGAAGCGTCCAGTGAGTCATTGACAGAATCAACAACAAGCAGAATGCGATCGGCTTGGTCAATCGCGCTCAAGGCCCTTCGTATGCCTTCTCGCTCGACAGGATCGTTGCTTTCTCGCAATCCTGCCGTATCTGTTACATGTAACGGCATGCCATCAATGTTCAAGTGTTCAAGAAGGGTGTCACGAGTAGTCCCGGCAATTTCGGTCACTATCGCCGTATCTTTACCAGCAAGAGCATTCAACAAGCTGGACTTTCCAGCATTTGGCTTTCCAGCAATAACGACAGACATACCTTCGCGCAGAATGCTGCCTTGCTTGGCGCGGCTGAAAATATCGTCTAGAGATGCAATGATCTCACTCAGTCTTGCTACCGTTCGACCTTTTGTAAGGAAGTCGATTTCCTCATCGGCAAAGTCAATTGCAGCTTCAATGAATACTCGCAATTCAACAATTGACTCTGTCACCGAGTAAATCAGTTTTGAAAAGTCTCCCTGTAAAGTCCGAACAGCGCTCCTTGCTGCAGCGGAGCTGCTGGACTCAATAAGATCAGCAATCGCTTCGGCTTGTGCCAGATCTATTTTTCCGTTAAGGAAAGCTCGTTCTGAAAACTCGCCAGGTCTTGCAATTCTTGCTCCATACTTGATGACTTCCTTCACCAACAAATCAAGGATGAAGTAACCACCATGGCCCTGGAGTTCCAGTATGTCTTCGCCGGTAAAGGAGTTCGGTGACGCAAAATAGAGAGCAATTCCTTTGTCCACTGGCTCGCCATTCTGGTCAAGAAATGCGGAGTAATGTGCATGACGAGGGATCGGAGAAAAACCGAGAATACCCTTTGCGATTTGCAAGCAAAGGGGACCAGAAACCCGGACTACACCGACGCCACTTTTTCCTGGCGGTGTAGTAATTGCGCAGATGGTGTCGCTGTCTATTGATAACGACATGGCAGTATCAGGCTTTTTTGGCCTCGTACTCCTTGTCGATTTTCCGCGTGATGTACCACTGTTGCATGATCCCGAGTACGCTGTTGGCAAGCCAGTACAGTACTAGTCCGGCAGGGAACCACAAGAAGAAGACCGTCATTACGACAGGCATGAATCGCATTATCTTCGCTTGCATGGGATCTGCAGGTGCCGGGCTCAGCAGAGATTGTGCATACATGGATATGCCCATCAGCAATGGCAGTACAAAGAATGGATCCATTACTGAAAGGTCGTTGATCCAGAGAATGAAAGGTGCCTGTCGTAATTCAACGCTTTCCATCAATACCCAATACAAAGCGATAAACACCGGCATTTGCACCAGCATGGGTAGACAACCACCGAAGGGATTGATCTTTTCCTTTTGATAAAGCTCCATCGTCGCTTTCTGCAATTTCATTTTGTCATCGCCGTGACGTTCCTTGAGCTGGACCATCTTGGGCATAACGCGACGCATGTTCGCCATTGAGCGGTAGCTGGTTGCAGATAATTTGTAGAACAGTCCTTTGACAGTGACAGTCAAAAGGAGAATGGACCACCCGTAGTTTCCGACGAGCGCATTGATTTTTGTCAGCAACCAGTAAATGGGCGAAGCAACAAACCAAAGCCACCCGTAGTCTATCGTCAGATCGAGATTTGGTGAAATTTCCTTGAGGACGTATTGATCCTTTGGGCCTGCATAAAAGGACACTTGCTGGGTCAATTCAGTACCGGGCGCTACGGTAAATTCAGGTCCGGTAAACCCTGCTATGTACTCGCTTGGGTTTTGCGGGCTTCTGCGTATGGAAAAAGTATGAAGCGCATCACCGGACGGAATCCAGGCGGACAGAAAATAATGCTGGCTCATGGCGATCCACCCGCCAGTCAGCTCATGTGGCGGTATGCCGTTGTTGACATCGCCAAAATCTACTTTGTAGTAGGGGTCATCGAGAGAGGTGGCGGCGAAACCCATGAATGATGACATCCCCACCCCACCAGCACTGCTGGGGTCTGGAAATGTTGTTCTGTTGATCTGACCGAACAGATTGGCCTGCCAGACACTGCTTGTCGTGTTGTTCACGATGTAACTGAGCTTGACAAGATAGCTGCCTCGCTCAAATGTAAATCGCTTGGTTATTTGCACCCCGTTGGAGGCAACATGCAGCAAGTCGATCTCGATGAAGTCGGCTGAGTCACTCAATGTGAAACTGTCTGAGGATGCAGAGTAAAGTGCGCGAGTGGTATTGTCTATGCCGTTGCGTCCGACCAGGCCACTCTTGGCAACATATGTTCTTTGAGCATTGCTTTCGAGGAGAATGAAGGGGTCATTCTCAACATCAATCTGGCGCTTGTACTGTGGTAAAGATATTTCGAGAATATCTCCACCGTTTCTATCCAAAGTTACGTGCAATACGTCAGTTGAAACGATGATGCGAGTGTCGCCGACCTGCGGAGACGGCGAAGTGCTGGGTGAAGTAACATTTGGCACGTCTGAACTTGAAACGGCCGCAGCTGATGCTGGCGCAGTCGGCGTGTCAATGGCTGCCGGCGCGACTTGCGCAGTAACAGGTTCAGAGACTGCAACCCTTGGATAATCTTCCTGCCACGCAAGCAGAAGCATATAAGACACGACCGCGAGGCCACCGATGATGAGGTATTTTAAGGATTCCATTTTCTTTGAATGCTATCTCGGTAAGCTGGAGGATTTTCGTGAATGACAAACGTCTGGAACGAGATCAATACCGCCTTCATGCCAAGGATGACACTTTAGAATTCGTTTCGTTCCCAGTTTAATGCCGCGAGCGAGGCCATGTTTCTCAATGGCCTCCTGTGTGTAGTGAGAACACGAAGGGTAAAAGCGGCATTGACGACCGATCAACAAACTCAAAGTGAGCTGGTAGACAGTAATCAGCTTGATGGCCAGTTTACTCAACATCTAGTTCGCCTCGTGTGACAAGGGGCGTCCGGATTTCTGTATCAAGTCCTGCCAGAGTTTCTCGATCTTTGATCGAATGACATGTTTGCCCAGGGAGCCGATTCCGCTGCGCGCTAGGATAACGATGTCTACAGCAGGGAGCAAACCTTGATTGTGCCTGAAGGACTCTCGAAGTATGCGTTTGACTCGATTTCGGTCGACAGCTCTTGAGATGTTTTTCTTGGCGATCACCAAGCCCAGTCGTGGGCATACAAGATTGCCAGGTACCGCCAGCACAAGTAGGTGCTGGCAGGAGACCTTGAAGCGAGCATTCTTGAAAACAGGTTGAAAGTCCGAAGCGCCAAGTAGACGTCGCTTTTTGCCGAATCTGAATTCAGACACAGAATCTACTTGTGTGAGTGCTGCTGGCTTGAGGATTGAATCGCTTACGCTGTGAGTTTCGCACGGCCACAAGCACGGCGTCTCTTGATTACTAATCGGCCGCCTTTGGTCGCCATACGAGCACGAAAACCATGAGTACGTGCGCGCTTCAACAAACTTGGCTGAAAGGTTCTTTTCATGATGAATTCCAATGTGGTCTTTAAAGATAAGTCGGTTTCAAACCGAGCGCGAATTCTAGTCGTTTAGAGAAGTCATTGCAAATGCAAAGCCAAGAGAAAACTTGTTAATCCAGTTTGGCTTGCAGTTTCTCGCGTTTTTTCTGGTCCATTAAGCTATACGGGGTTGACAACAAGTTATCCACAGGTAGTTCCGCATTGATCGCCAGGGCGAAATCTGCAGCATTTTCAGCGTCAAACCCGCCATTAAAAAACTAACCCGTTGATTTAAAAATAAAAAATTTTGTTCAAACCAGGTGCGGAACTCAACCATGTGTGTGGATAAGTATCTATTCACACGCTAGAATCTGTGTCCAATCTAGTACAAGAAGATCCACGAAGGGTAAGAAAAGAGTGAATTCGGTAAACTGGCAAACCTGTGTCAATTGTCTCAAAAGTGAGCTTCCCTCCCAGCAGTTCAACACCTGGATCCGGCCTCTGCAAGCTGAGTCCAGTTCTAATGAACTTCGACTGTATGCCCCCAACAGATTCATTCTGGATTGGGTAAGAGACAAGTTTCTTGCCCGAATAAAGGAGCTTCTCAAAGAGCATTCTCCTGATCGGTCAGTAGAGTTGATTTTCGAAGTTGGTGACAAGGGTCAAATCGATCGCCCCGAATCTTCGCCCATGCAAGTCAGTTCCCTCAATGCGCGAGATTTGGCAAGCGCGCGCATTGAGCCGATTCACAAGTCACAGGCCGAGAGCCGCGCTGGAGCCGTTAGTGTCCCCCCGCCAATTTCTCCATTCTCCAAGACTTCTTTGATTCGCCGGACTTCTCGCAATATGGAAGTCATTATCGATGGAAAGCTTCGACACAAGGGAAGTTTGAACCCAGAGAATACCTTTGACAATTTCATTGAGGGGAAATCCAACCAGCTTGCGAGAGCTGCGGCGATGCAGGTTGCCGAGAATCCGGGAGGCGCATACAACCCACTATTTATCTACGGCGGGGTCGGACTGGGCAAGACTCATTTGATGCATGCTATAGGCAATTATCTTGTAGAGCGAAAGCCTGATGCAAAAGTAGTCTATTTGCATTCGGAAACTTTCGTGGCGACGATGGTTACCGCTCTTCAGTTGAATGCCATTAATGAGTTTAAGCGATACTACCGCTCGGTTGATGCGTTATTGATTGACGATATCCAATTCTTCGCGGGTAAAGAGCGATCGCAGGAAGAGTTTTTCCATACTTTCAACGCGCTGTTGGAAGGTGGTCAGCAAATCATTCTTACCAGTGATAAATATCATAAAGAAATCAATGGCTTGGAAGAGAGGCTCAAGTCGCGTTTTGGCTGGGGGCTTTCTGTGGCGGTAGAACCCCCAGAGTTGGAAACGCGAGCAGCCATCCTTATCAACAAAGCGGAGCAAAGCAATGTTGATTTGCCGGCAGATGCGGCAATGTTCATCGCACAGCGTCTGCGCTCACATGTTCGAGAGCTTGAGGGTGCATTGAAGAAGGTCATCGTGCATGCCAAGTTTGTGGGACGCCCTATAGATCTTGAGCTTGTAAAGGAAGCGTTGAAGGATCTTTTTGCACTGCACGACAAACTCGTTACCATAGACAATATTCAGCGCTCTGTTGCTGAGTACTACAAGATCAAGATGTCTGACATGCTTTCCAAGCGACGCAATCGCTCAGTTGCGCGTCCACGTCAGATGGCTATGTGTCTTTCCAAGGAACTGACCAACCATAGTCTTCCAGAGATTGGTGATGCATTTGGAGGTCGAGATCATACGACTGTGTTGCATGCCTGCAAGCAAGTGAAGAATCTCAGAAGCATCTCTCTCGACTTTGCGGAAGACTACAACAATCTGCTCAGAGCGCTGGCAACCTGAAGCGGAATGCAATAGATTTCGCAGGGTTAAAGCCGCCGACAACTACATTAGGATAGAGTGCAAAAGCATGTATTTTTCAACCTCAAGGGAAGCCATTCTCAAACCACTTCAACTGGTTACAGGTGTTGTGGAGCGTAGACAAACTTTGCCGGTTCTGTCCAATGTGTTGTTGTCTTTGGACGCGAATTCCCAACTATCCATTACCGGTACGGACCTTGAGGTAGAGCTTCTTGGAAAGATGGTAATCTCCGGCCCTTCTCGACCGGGAGATATAACTGTTCCAGCAAGAAAGCTTGTTGATATTTGCAAGTCACTTGCAGAGGAGTCTGTGCTCGAGTTCTCAGTCGAAGAGAACAAAATGGTTATCAAGTCAGGGCGCAGTCGATTTAGCTTGGCTACACTTCCAGCAACTGAGTTTCCAGTTACCGAAGAAGAGCCCGGCACTTGTGAATTGACTCTTTCTCAAAGTGCTCTCAAATCTCTTCTTGAAGGCACTTCATTTGCAATGGCCCAGCAGGATGTTCGTTACTACCTGAATGGAATGCTTTTCGAGTTGTCTGCCGGTTATCTCCGTGTCGTTGCGACTGATGGACATCGACTCGCAATGCAAACAATGCCGTCACAGTTGCAAATTGATGCTCCGATCCAGGTGATTCTCCCCCGCAAAGGCGTCATCGAACTTGGCAGGTTGCTTACTGGTGACCAAGAGAATGTTTCGGTGGTTTTCGGGCGTAATCATGTCAAGGCAAAAACACAGGACTTTACCTTCACTTCGAAACTTGTGGATGGCAAGTTTCCTGACTACAACCGAGTGCTTCCCAAAGGGGGCGACAAACACGTAGTCGGCGATCGACAAGAGCTTAAGCAAGCTTTTTCGCGAGCATCTATTCTGTCAAACGAAAAGTACAGGGGCGTTCGCTTGCTGCTCTCAAACGGCGAGATTCGGATACTTGCAAACAATCCTGATCAGGAAGAGGCAGAAGAGTCGGTGTCTGTAGACTATCGTGGAGAGTCATTGGAAATAGGATTCAATGTTAGCTATCTCGTCGATGTGCTTTCCGTCCTTGTGTCTGACAAGGTAAAGATCACTCTTCATGATTCCAACAGCAGCGCGTTGCTCGAGGCCTCTGATGGCAAGTCTGATGCGTTGTATGTCGTGATGCCAATGCGCCTTTGATCGAATCTCGTATCTACGGTGACTATGACTGCAATTCGACGTATTGATGTACTCGGATTACGTAATCTTTCGAATGTTCAGCTGCTACCCGGAGAGGGGGTAAATATCTTCTTTGGCGCCAATGGCAGCGGCAAGACCAGCCTGCTGGAGGCAGTCTACTACACGGGTCTCGGGCGCTCGTTTAGAAGTCAGCGTGTTGAGTCAGTGATACAGACTGGTCTAGATGAAATAACTGTTTTTTCTGAGCTGTTCTCTGGTGCCACGATTGGTGTTACGAAAGGCCGATCGGGCAATCACATTTTGAAGTTAATGGGTGAGCGACAAAGTAATTGGCTGCCCACTGCCCGACAACTACCCCTTCAACTTCTCAATTCTGATAGTTTTGATCTTCTTGAGGGCAGCTCAAAGACTCGGCGCAAATTTCTTGATTGGGGTGTGTTCCACGTGGAACATGATTTTTCCGGAGACTGGAGAGGTGCGGCAAAGTGCCTTGCGCAACGAAATCTACTTTTAAAGCAGCGAACTCCGGACAAGCAACAGCTGGAAGCTTGGGGTGCAGAGCTAGGCTCCTATGCCGCAAGAATTGATTGTTCGCGCAGAAGTTACATAACGCTTTTTCTGCCAGTATTCGAAAGAACGCTTTCAAGTTTGATTGGAATACCGGGCTTGGCAGTCAAGTATTTCCGAGGATGGGAAGACGGCGCTGAGCTCGTAGATGTTCTCAACGCTTCTCTCGAAAGAGATGTGCGTTACGGCGCCACACAGACAGGGCCCCACAGGGCCGACCTGCAAATCAGAATCGGCAAGAGCCGAGCGGACGAGATTCTTTCACGGGGCCAGCAAAAGCTTGTGGTAGTTGCACTGAAGGTAGCACAAGGAGTTTTGTTGTCTGAGTTGACGGGAACAAAGGTTTTATTTCTTGTTGATGATCTCCCATCTGAGCTGGACAAAAACAACAGGAAGCGTGTCTGTGAGCTTCTCTGCCAGCTGGAGAGCCAGGTATTTATGACATGCGTTGACGCTTCGGACTTGGATGACGCTTGGCCTTCAAGCATATGTCCAAGAAAGTTCCACGTGGAACATGGTAAAATAAGGCCAGTTTAAGGCGAGCCCCACAAGCGAACGCTCAAAGGCTTCCAGCCCAAAAAAAGAGATATAACAGGGGGTCGCAAAGCCAAAGCTTGGCGACTACCAAAAGCACAGGAGAACACGCATGGCTCAGGACTCGACGTATAACTCATCCAGCATCAAGGTCCTAAAGGGTCTGGATGCTGTGCGGAAACGCCCGGGCATGTACATCGGTGATACAGACGATGGTACTGGTCTGCATCACATGGTGTTCGAATTGGTAGACAACTCCATTGACGAGGCGCTAGCAGGATACTGTGATGATATACGGGTCACTATACACGTAGGGGAGACAGTAAGCGTCTCAGACAACGGTCGAGGCATCCCAACTGATATGCATACAGAGGGCGTCTCTGCTGCTGAAGTGATCATGACGGTACTGCATGCCGGTGGTAAGTTCGACGATAACAGCTACAAAGTTTCAGGTGGACTTCACGGTGTAGGGGTGTCCGTTGTAAATGCACTTTCAGAAGAGCTAAAGCTGACAATCCGCCGAGCTGGAAAAGTTTACGAGCAGAATTATGTGCACGGTGTCCCGCAAGCGCCGCTTGCGGTTGTCGGCGAAACAGATGTAACCGGAACTGAGTGTCACTTCAAACCATCAAAGGAAACATTTTCGAATATAGAATTCCACTACGAAATTCTAGCCAAAAAGCTCCGGGAACTCGCATTCCTTAATGCTGGAGTGTCCATTCAACTCAAGGATGAGCGCTCCGGGAAAAGTGAGTTGTTCAAGTATGAAGGCGGGTTGAAGGCATTTGTAAACTATCTGAATACCAACAAGGCCCCCGTGAACAAGATATTCCACTTCAACGCGGAGCGCATTGAAGATGGCATATCCGTGGAGATTGCCCTGCAGTGGAATGATACGTATCAGGAAAACATCTACCCCTATACAAACAATATCCCTCAGAAGGATGGCGGCACTCACCTTGCTGGCTTTCGCGCAGCATTGACCAGAGTGCTGAATACATACATCGACAAGGAAATGGCAGCCAAGAAGAACAAAGAAGTTGCCACAACAGGCGATGATGCCCGCGAAGGTCTGACAGCCATCATTTCTGTCAAAGTGCCCGATCCAAAGTTTTCCTCTCAGACGAAAGACAAGCTCGTATCGTCAGAAGTGAAAGTAGTTGTCGAGCAAGAAATGGCCAGTCACTTCACCGACTACCTTATGGAAAACCCACTGGAAGCAAAGGCAATCGTCAACAAGATGCTCGATGCCGCTCGAGCTCGGGAAGCTGCGCGCAAGGCCCGAGAAATGACTCGACGAAAAGGTGCACTGGATATAGCTGGACTCCCAGGCAAGCTGGCTGACTGCCAGGAGAAAGACCCTGCACTTTCTGAAATTTACATCGTCGAGGGTGACTCGGCCGGTGGCTCAGCCAAACAAGGTCGCAACAGAAAGAATCAGGCCATTCTTCCTCTAAAAGGTAAAATTCTTAACGTTGAGAAAGCACGCTTTGACAAAATGCTGAGCTCAGCTGAGATCGGGACATTGATCAAAGCACTGGGTTGCGGAATCGGGAATGAAGAGTTTTCCCCAGCGAACCTGCGTTATCACAGCATCATCATCATGACCGACGCGGACGTCGATGGGTCTCATATCCGGACGTTGTTGCTGACCTTCTTCTTCAGGCAGATGCGTGAGCTGGTTGACCGCGGCCACATCTTCATAGCCCAACCGCCCCTCTACAAAATACGCAAAGGCAAGCACGAGCAGTATCTCAAGGACGATGACGAGCTTGGTCGCTACCAGACGCATATAGCTCTTGAAGGTGCCAGCCTGTACGTCAATGCTGAGGCCCCGCCAATCAGTGGCGACGCCCTGGATATGATCGTCAAGCAGTACAACAGCACATACGCCATAGTGAATCGTTTGAATCGCTTGTATCCCAGCGAAGTGTTGGAGGCGATGATCTTCACTCGCGAATTGAATATCGCCGAGCTCAAAGAGGAGTCTGTGACGCAGTGGGTTGCTGAGCTCTCAGCGACAATGCTGCGGATCCATCCCAAAACCAGCACGGGTTATCAGCTTTCCGCAACCAAAGACAGAGAGCGCAATATCTATCTGCCCCACGTTCGACAGTCATTCCATGGCTTGACCAAGGACTACCAATTCAACATGGATTTCTTCAACTCTGGAGAATACAAGGCAATCGTCAGACTCGGCAGCACTCTGGCCGGTCTGATCGAAGACGGGGCCTACGTTCAGCGCGGCGAGAAAAAGCAGGCAATAAGCAGTTTTGCGGAAGCTCTGACATGGCTTACGGCTGACGCCATGAAAGGCCACTACCTACAGCGCTACAAGGGATTGGGCGAGATGAACCCCGAGCAGCTTTGGGAGACAACAATGGATCCAGAGAGCAGGCGGATGCTCCAGGTCACAATTGAAGATGCTATCGCCGCCGACCAGCTCTTTACTACATTGATGGGTGATCAAGTCGATCCGCGTCGTGAATTTATAGAAGCTAACGCCCTTGCAGCACAAAATCTTGATATATAACAAATATTTACGTTTTCAAATGAGCTTGTGGACGTCGTCGTTGATGACGTCCATATTGTCTCGAACCCACTCTCCAAACGCGTCAGTGACTTCCGTAGAATCCTTACCCTCCACGCCAATCAACTTGCCGAAGCGGACGTGAATGGTGCCGGGTTTTTTCAGAATGGTATGCGCCGGCCAGCAATAACCCGCGTTGTGAATCACTGGCAGCACGGGCGTCTTGGCGGAAACGGCGAGCTTGGCACCACCCCTTGAAAAGGGCTTCAACTCCCCTGCTGCACTTCGAGTTCCTTCCGGAAAAATCACTACTGACAAACCGTCCTGAAGCCGTTGTCGTCCCTGCGTGAGCAAGGACCTGCCAGCCTCGCGTGGCTTGCTGCGGTCTATGGCAATCGGCTTCTGAAGGCGCATGGCCCAACCCCAGAAAGGAATATTCAAGAGCTCTTTCTTGAGAATGGGGCAAACCGGCGAAACAGCGTAGTACAAGTAGATGGTTTCCCACGCGCTCTGGTGTGTAGACAGCACAACAACAGGATGGGTTGGAATGTTCTCAAGACCCTCGAGCTTGTAACGAACTCCACAGGTCAGTCTCAACCAGAGCAAAACGAAACGGCACCATAATGAGTAGACGATGAAGCGCTTCTTCAGCGGAATGAACCAGAACATGATCATGCATGTAATGGATGTAAGCACCGTTGCTATGAAGTAGCCCGCGTAAAAGAGCAACGAACGTAGATAGTTCAGCATGATAGGCGCAGCAGCGCGTCCTTGAAGCCATTCAAATCGGGATATACATCAACGCCTGCAAGTTCGCTGGCGCTACACGCCAGATGGGTCGCGGCTCCCTTCCCGGTCAGTACCAGCACAGGCCGGCAACCCGCCAGCCTCGCTGCCAATAAATCCTTGTCGCTGTCACCTACAAAAGGGGCATCGGTCACAGATGTTCCAAACTCGCTTTCAATCTGTTTTATAAGCCCGATGCCAGGTTTGCGACATTCGCACCCCTCGTCGGGGCCATGAGGGCAGAAAAAGACACCAGCAATTTCTCCGCCCTGCTCTTCGACCAGATCACACATCTTCTGATGCATAGCGGCAAGATCAAATGCATCGAACAGATGGCGGGAGATTCCGGATTGATTGGTCGCAACGGCGATTGTGTAACCCGCCTTGCTGAGTGCTGCTATCGCCTCAATGCTGCCGGCGATAGGCACCCACTCCTCGGCTGACTTGATGTAATCGTCGGAGTCTTCATTGATGACACCATCTCGGTCGAGAATGATCAGCTTCACGTCACACTCAACTGGTTTGCAGACAAGATATATCAGCGACTTCGAGGAACAGGCTTCGAAGCTCGCCGAGGATATTGATTCTGTTTTGACGGACGATCAGGTCTTCGTCCATAACCAGCACACTATCGAAAAATGAATCGATGGGAGCTTTAGCGCTCGCCAGAATTTCCAGGCCCTCTGCATACTTAGAAACAGCGAATAGCGGTTTGGTTTCGCTGCGGCAACGCTCCAGCGTGCGCACGAGTTCCTCTTCCGCCGGGTGATTGAACAAGGCGGGGTTGATGGCGCTCGAACCGTCTCCACTGCCCTGCTTCTGCAGAATATTGGAGACCCGTTTGTTCGCCGAAGCCAGAGACTGCGCCTCTGGAAGATGACTAAACTGATGCACTGCATGTACGCGTAGATTGAAATCCAGTGGCTTGGTCGGCTTCACTGCGAGAACAGACTGAAACACCTCAGCGCTGATTCCTTCGGACTGATACCAAGCCTTGAAACGCTCCAACAGGAACTCGAATACCTGCATGTCCAGCCCGTCTTTGAGCGTGAGCCTGCTGTACTGCGAGATTGCCACGCGAATACTCTTCAACAGGTCCAGATTCAGCTCTTTCTCGACGATGATCCGCAGGATACCCAGTGCGGCGCGGCGCAATGCGAAGGGATCCTTGGAACCAGTAGGCGGCTGACCAATCGCGAACAGTCCGACAATGGTGTCCAGCTTGTCGGCGATCGCCAGCACGCTTCCTGTGAGGGTTGCTGGCAACTTGTCGCCGGAAAATCGCGGCATGTATTGCTCGTTCAAGGCAAGCGCCACTTCGTCTGACTCGCCATCGTGCAGGGCATAGTGATATCCGGCAATGCCCTGCAACTCGGCAAACTCGGACACCAGATTGGTAACCAGATCCGCCTTGCCCAGCAAGGCTGCGCGTTCGCACATGCCAGCATCGGCATTCAGTTCAGACGCCATGGCGATGCACAGTTGCGATACTCTCTGTGATTTTTCGTAAACCGTGCCAAGCTGCTGCTGAAACACAATGGTTTTCAACTGCTCGGTCCGCGCTTCCAGCGTGATCTTTCGATCAGTATCATAGAAGAACTTGGCATCCGAAAGTCGCGGACGAATGACGCGTTCATTCCCTGCAATCACCTGCGCGGGATCTGTACTTTCGATATTGCTGACCGTGATGAAATTTGGCAGCAATGCGCCAGTACTGTCCAGAAGATAGAAACACTTCTGGTGAGACTTCATCGAGGAGACAAGCGCCTCGCTGGGCACCTCCAGGAAGTGCTTTTCAAACTGCCCGGTGAGCGCTACCGGCCATTCGACCAGGCTTGTCACCTCTTCCAGAAGATCATCTTCAATGACGACAGTGGCGTGCATTCGAGCACCCTCGGCTTCGACCAAGGTTCGGATCAGCGCTTTCCGCTCCTCGTAATTCACCAGAACCTTGGCTGCTCTCAGAGTTGCTTCGTAGTCCGCAGCAACAAGGACTGGCACTGGCGAAGGGTGCATGAAGCGATGGCCACGTGAGGCATTGCCAGTGTTGATGCCCAGTATTTGCGCAGGAATTACGTTGCCACCGAAAATCATGACAACCCAATGAACTGGACGCACAAACTCCTCTCGACTTGCTCCCCAACGCATTTTCTTGGGAATTGGCAGGCTGGCCAAGGCTTTTGCGATGATCTCCGGAATGAGTGCTCGAGTGTCAGTGCCCTTCACGAGACTGCGGAATACCAACTTCAATACCCCGTCCCTTTCGGCATGTTCGAGCTGATCAACGGCAATGCCGCAGGAGCGAGCAAATCCAGCAGCCGCGGGTGTGGGGTTTCCTTCCTTGTCAAAGGCGGAGGCAACTGCTGGCCCGGTCTTTTCTACTGTTTTGTCAGGCTGTGATTCCATGAGCCCCATGGTACGAATTGCCAGCCTTCGCGGTGTTGCAAAGCCTTCTATGGAATCAAACTTAAGCCCGGCGCTTTCGAATGCTGCCCGCGTATTGGCCAGGAATGCATCAGACAACAGTCTAAGCGCCTTTGGCGGGAGCTCCCCCGTGCCTATCTCTACCAGAAAATCATTTTTTGTCATGGTG
>CAISYX010000015.1 GCA_903889815.1 uncultured Gammaproteobacteria bacterium | reverse complement strand
TTCATCCTGTTCGGTTCCTTCCTGCTGAAATCCGGAGCGGGAGAGTTCATCGTCAAGGTCTCCAGCATCCTGGCCGGCCGCTTCGTTGGCGGCGCCGGCATGGTGGCCGTAGTGGGCTCGGGACTGATGGGCTCGGTCTCGGGCTCGGCGGTGGCGAACACGGTGTCTACCGGCGTCATCACCATTCCCCATGATGAAGCGCTCGGGCTTTCCCGCAAAGTTCGCTGCCGGCGTGGAGGCGGCTGCCTCGACGGGAGGAGCGCTGATGCCGCCGATCATGGGCGCGGGCGCCTTTGTGATGGCCGGCTACACCAATCTGCCGTATTCGCAGATTGTCGCCGTCTCCGTGCTGCCGGCACTGCTTTACTTTCTGACAGTGGCCTACTTCGTTCGCATCGAAGCCATCCGCCTGGGTCTGGGGAAGATGACCCTCGAAACGGCTGAGCCCATGCGCACGGTGCTCAAGCAGGGGTGGCAGTTCGTGCTGCCTCTGGGAGTCCTGATTGGCGCCCTGGTGCTGGGCTACAGTGCCCTGCTGGCCGCCATTTTCGCGATCCTCGCTACCATCGCGGCGTCGTGGTTGTCCCCCACGCCCATGTCTGCGAAAGACTGCATGGATGCCACCATCGATGGCGTGCAGAACACCACTACCACCGCACTGCTGCTGGTGGCAGTGGGACTGATCATCAATGTCGTCACCACCACCGGCCTGGGCAATGCCTTTTCCATGATGATCGTGGAATGGGCACAGGGCAGCCTGATCATCACGCTCGTGCTGGTGGCCCTGGCCTCGCTGATTCTGGGGATGGGCCTGCCAGTCACGGCCTCTTACATCGTGCTGGCGACGCTCTCGGCCCCCATGATCTATGACCTCATCGCCCAGGATTATCTGCTGCAGGCACTCCAGGCACCCGACCTGCCCACCTCGGTGCGGGCTACCTTGAGTCTGTTTGGCGGCGATCCGGTGGTGGCAGTGACACAGATGCCCATCGAGATGCGCCAGCTGCTGCGAACAGAGCTGCTGGACCCGACCATCCTGGCAAGCATGCTGCTCAGTGCTCACCTGATCATCTTCTGGCTGTCCCAGGACAGCAATGTCACGCCGCCCGTTTGCCTGGCTGCCTTCGCGGCGGCAGGCATCGCCGGCACGCCGCCCATGGCCACGGGCATGACGTCATGGAAACTCGCCAAGGGCCTGTATCTGGTGCCCGTCCTGTTCGCCTACTCGCCCCTGATTACCGGCACCTGGCCGGAACGGATCTCTGTCTTCTTCTGGTCTTGCTTTGGGCTGTATGCTTTTGCAGGACTGCTGCAATGGCGCCTTGAAAAAGCCCTCAATCCGCTGCTTGCCGCCATGCTGCTGGCGAGCGGTGTGCTGCTGATGTGGGCGCCGCTGAGCACGCTGTATCATGTGGTCGGCCTGCTCTTGCTGATGGGCGTCATCTTCTGGCAGAAGCGTTTTCAGGCAGCATGATGCAACACCACAATCCTGGGAGCTGTTGGGCATGTTCTCTGCGAAGGAACTGAATCTGGAAGAGACGGAGTTGCGGGAGCAGGTCGCCCTGCTGGACGAGCACGCGCGCGTGCAATTCGCCCGGCTGGAGCAAGGCACCCGACGCAATCCCCTTGTCTATCTCTGTCTCAACCTGCTGTTCTTCCTTGGTGCCCAGCACTTTTACCTGCGGCGCTGGGGGCGCGGCACGCTCTCGCTGCTGGCCGGACTGACGGCGCTGGTTCTGCTGGCCTCGGGCGAGGTGCTGTATGGCAGCGGCCTGCTGGTCGCCATGGGCATCATCGAGATTCCCCAGCTTCTGAACTACGAACTCATCGTGCATGCGTTCAACAATCGCGGCCTGCAGATGAATCTGCAACAGGTGCGCAAATCCCTTCGTTGAACAACCGGGGCTCGTGCTAGGATTCGGGCTCCATCGCGGCAGGCTTACTCCTGGGACTGCTCATTCTCGTGCTTGGCGCTGACGGCACGGAGCAGTCGCATGCTGAGCAGGCCGGAAGGCGTTGCGCTGCTGTCGGGGTACTTCAGCTACATGGCCTGAATCTGGCCCTGAACAGGACTGGCAGATGCCTCTCTCCATCACTCGCAAGCTCGACAACAAGGTCTCCGGGTCACCTTTGACAGGCGGTTCACTGCGGCGCCTGCTTGCGTTGTTGCGCGAACGCTTTCCACTGACTGCCCAGGGGCTGGCCGTGCTGCTCATCGCACTCGCCGCTCTGCGTGTCTTCGGCTACGGGCGCATGGACCTGGTGGTTTTTGCCCTGGCTGTCTGCGCCCTGGCCATCGTGTGCTTCTCCACCGTCATCGTGCTGCTGGGCGGACTGATTCTGCGTCACCAGATTCGCGAACATCTGGAAATGCAGGTGCTGCTGGGCCGCCATGTGGCCCGCATCAAGGTGGAGTCCGGCTATCCCAATGAAACCGGTTTCACGCTTTCCACCATGCCGTGGCTGCCCCTGATTGGCGTGCGCTGGGAAATTGTCTTCCCCGATGCCATTACCACCCGCAACCGCCTGGCAGACGATGAGCAGCGGTGGGAAGAGGAAATCATCCCCCGGCGCCGCTGCCGGACGGCCTGCATTACGCGCCGGTTCACGGTCAGCGACGTACTTGGCTTCAGCCGCTTCACCTGGCGGGTGACGCAGGAAGGTGAACTCCTGGCGCTGCCGCAGGCGGGCAACATCAAGGCATTGCCCCTGCTGCGCTCACTGACCGCAGAAGATGGCATTCCCGACCCGGGTGGCAATCCGGAAGGCGATCGCATGGAAATCCGACCCTATGTGCCGGGTGATTCCGTGCGCAACATTCTCTGGAAGGTTTATGCCCGCAATCGCCATTTGAACGTCCGTCTGGCCGAACGCAGCGTCTATTACAGCAGCCGCACGCTGGCCTACCTGGTGTCCGGCACCCATGATGAAGCAGCCGCGGCGGTAGCCCGCGTTGCGGTGGAATCCGGAGCGCTGGGCGATGACTGGCTGTTCGGCGCCGATGGCAGTGACACGCCCACCAGCAATGTTCCGGAGGCACTGGAGCGGATCGCCAGCTCGCGGGCACTGAGCGGTGAGCTGGCCTGGGGGCTGGACAAGTTTCTGCAGACCTGGGGCAATCAGGGCCCGATGCACTGCATCGTGTTTGCCTCGGCGGAGTCCGGCCCCTGGCTGGACAAGCTGCGCCAGACGACAGCGCGGTTCCGAGTGCGCTTTTCTGTGGTGCTGGCCACCGACGGCCTGCGCAAGAGTGCGCCCCCGGGCCGCTGGCAGCGCCTTCTGTTCAGCAACACCGCCCCACAAGGCAAAGACACCACCGCGCTGGCCGACTTGAGCGCCTTGTTGACGCAAGTCGGTCAGCTTGTAGAATCCACCCTTGTGGTAGACAGGCATACAGGACAGAGTTTCGACAAGCGCATGAACAAACTGTGAGTCTTGCATCATGAACAAGGAATTCGCCGTCAATCCGCTGCTGCCCTCAAGCCTGCGGGCCGTGATTGTTGCTTCCAGCTACTGGGTGCTCAGTGTTTCGCTGACCAGCCCGAGTGGGTCGTGGGCGGCGTTCGTGGGCAGTCTGCTCGCCTGCATCGCCATTGATCAGTTCATCCAGCGCCCGCCTCTGCGCGACCTGCGTCTGGGCGTCATCGCGCTGGTCTGCGTGCTGGGACTCACCCTCGGCGTGGGCCTGAGCGCCCTGCTTACCGGCAGTGCGGCACTGGCCGGTGCACTGGGCCCCTTGTCGACATACGAGCTGGGCGAAGTGCTGCAGTGGTTCCTGTTCAGCGCAACCCTCAGTGCGCTGCTGCGCTGCGTGGCGCAGCGCTCTGGCGTCGGTCGCGTTGTCGAGATTCTGTTTGTCGCTACCGCGTTCGTGATCACGCTGGCCGCCCACCGACAGGGCATGATTCACCGCCCCTTCTTCATTGGCGACTTCGCACTGGTGCGCGGCATTGACCCGAGCTCCATCCTCATGGCCATGGGCTGTGGGGCCGTGCTGGCGATGGCCGGACTGCTGATGATGGAGAACAATCATCGCCGCCTGCCCTATCACTTCACGGTGCTGGGGCTGCTGTGCTTCTCATTGCTGATTTATGTGCAGTTCTTCGGTCTGCCTACGCCACAGATGACAGACAGCCTGGGGCTGACGGGCGCTGCCCGGGCCGAAGGCGGTGGGGCACAGAACGACAACCCCTTCCGCGACGGCGAAAACGATACCAGCGACATGGAAGCCCCCGTGGCCGTGGTGCTGTTCCGGGATGACTACGAGCCCGAGGGCGGCTCCTATTACTTCCGCGAGTCGGCCTATTCCCAGTTCAACGGCACGCTGCTGGACTACCCGTCCCTCGAGGGCCTCGACACGGACCTGATCGACCACTTCACGGCCACACGCGCCGAAATCGCCGAGCCCCTGCCGCTGCCTGACAAGCGCCAGAGCGTGCGCATCACCGTGGGCCTGCTGGCTCCGCACCGCACGCCCTTCGGCCTCGACACGCCCGTGACCTACATCAACACCCCCAACCCGAACAATCTGCGCTTCAAGCAGACCTACGACGCCATTTCCCTGGTGCCGCAGTTTACGTTCGCCGATCTGATGGGCCGCCAGTCCGGGGATGCTGACTGGACGCCAGCGCAGCGACAGGCTTACCTGGAGCTGCCCGCCGACCCGCGCTACCGGCAGCTGGCCGACACCATTCTTGCAGACCTGCGCCCGGAGTTCGCCGATGACCCCTACGCCAAGGCGCTGGCCATCAAGGACTATCTGGACCGCAACGGCATCTACAGCCTGAAGAACGAGCACGCCTATGCCGAGGACCCCGCGGCCTCTTTCCTGTTCGGGGACCTGACAGGCTACTGCATGCACTTTTCCTTCGCCGCCACCTACCTGTACCGCAGCATCGGCATTCCTGCGCGGGTCGGCCTGGGCTATTCCGTGCCTGCCAGCAATCGCGCCGGCGGCTCGTCGTTGCTGATTCAGGCCATCAATGGCCACGCCTGGCCCGAGATCTACCTGGAGGGCATCGGCTGGACCATCGTCGATCCGGCCCCTTCCCGCACGCTGGTGGACATGTCCGTGGATCCCCAGAACAGCCTCCAGCAATTGCTGGGGGACATGCTGCGGGATGAAGCCAGCTTCGACGAGTTCATCGCCTCGCAGCAGGACGCGCCCTTCCCCCTCGGGCTCATCCTGCAATCCCTGGCCTTTGCGCTGCTGGCACTGCTGCTGGCGGCTTACGCGGTCAAGATCTATCGGCTGCGCGCGCCCCTGCATGCCGCTCCCGCGCTGCGCTACCGACTGAGCTACCGGGCCACGCTGGACACGCTGGCGGCGCTCGGTCTGCACCGTCGCCATGGCGAAAGCCGAGAGAGCTTTGCCCGTCGTCTGGCCACCCTGACCCCCACATTCGACACCATGACCCGCGCCCATCTGCACAGGGCACTGGGCGAGCCGTCCGCCGCCTCGCAACCAGACTGGCTGGCCCTGCAGCAGCGCGTGCGCCAGGAACTGCGGCCGCAGTTACCGTGGTGGCGTCACCTGCTAGCCATTCTCAACCCGGTCCCCTGGTTGAAGACCCACTGACCCGAATCACCCACACCCCCGCTGACAGACTGAGCCCCGATGGGCGTTGCTGCAGCGGCACGGAGAACTTGCATGAGCCTGGAACTCGCCACAGAACACACGCCCGACCCGACGGCCCCCGCTGCCAGCGCGGACACTTGCGTCGACGCCGCGCAATCACAGCGCCTGCGGCTGGCGGTCGGCGTGCTGCAGCGACTGGCGCAGGCGGTGCGGCAGCAGGTGCTGGGCCGCGACGACGTGATCGAACTCGCCATCATCGCGCTGATTGCCGACGGCCATGTGCTGCTGGAAGACTTTCCCGGCTCGGGCAAGACGACGCTGGCCAAGGCGCTGGGCGAAGCGATCGTGCCCTCGGCGCAGGACCTGGCCGAAGGGGTCAATTCCACCATTGCACCGTTCCGCCGCATCCAGTTCACACCCGACCTGCTGCCTTCCGATGTCACCGGCGGCGCCGTGTTCGACACCCACAGCAACAGCTTCCATTTCCG
>CAISYX010000014.1 GCA_903889815.1 uncultured Gammaproteobacteria bacterium | reverse complement strand
GGCGAGGAGGGGGAAGCGAAACCGAGGAGAATGAAAAGCCATTTGAACATCCTTTGTTGTTGATTTGCCGTAAATTTGAACAATGGCATTCTACAAGCAAGCATCGAGAATCGCCAATTTCGCGGCACAGAAGGATAGAGGAGGGAGCGTACGTTGACGATGCCCTTCGGGACGTGCCTGATGGCTAGTCCCGAAGGGCATTTAATGCCTTACTTGGGCATGCGGGACGCGCGGATCTCGATCTCGACAAGCCAGTTGTCGTTGACCAGATCGGCGACTACGACAGTCGTGCGCACGGGCTTGGTGGGATTGGCTTCCGTACCGAAAAACTGCAGGTAGCCATTGTTGATGCCTTCGAAATCAAACTCACCGTCTGCGCCGGCAACGCCGAAAATGCGTACTTGGACGATGTCAGACATGGACCATCCCTGTTCTTCCAGAGTGGCCTTGAATTTTTCGAAAATGTTGACCGTCTGCTGCTCCATGTTGCCCCAGGTCCCGTCGGCAGCCGCTGACGCACCTGCGCCACTCAAATAGAGAGTCTCGGCACCAGCAGGAATGTAAATATTGTTGAACAGCACGCGGCTTTCACCGGTACGGACAATCTCCTGCGCACTTGCCGTGGAGGCAAAGAACGTCGCAGCCATGGCAGTCGTCAGGCATGCAGTCTTGAACAGAGTTTTCATGGGCGCTTCCTCGTAAGGTGGGTTGGCATGTGGATGAATGTCAGCGGACACGTGATCACGACATCCGCATTATCGGGAAGAGCATTGCTGAAAGTCCTGCCAGATTTGTTCCGAAAATCTACTCGGTTGAAAGTCATCCGAATCAACGGGATAGCGTGTGAGGACTTGGCAAGGCCTGCGTTGGGGGAGTTTTTTCAGACGGCGGGGAGAAAAAGGATGCGCCAGTGCAGGGCTCGATCAATGCCTCGGCTACTGTGACGAACTTGCTGACAGGAAGGAACGTGCTTACGCCCTTCCTGCCAGCCAGGAGGATCTACTTCGGCATTCTGTAGGCGCGAACTTCCACTTCAACGAGCCAGCCATCCACCACCAGGTCGGCGATTTCAACAGTTGCCCGCACCGGTTTCATCGGATTCTCTTCAGTGCCGAAAAATTGCTGGTAGCCGCGGTTGAAGCCGGCGAAATCGAAGGTGCCGTCTTCGCCGGCCACGCCGTACACACGCACCTGCACGATGTCCGCCATTGACCAGCCCTGCTCTTCCATTGTGGCTTTGAATTTGTTGAAGATGTCGACGGTCTGCTGCTCCATGTCGCCGTAGGTGCCATCGGGCAGAGGATCAGCGCCTGTGCCGCTCATGTATAGAATTTCAGCACCGGCAGGGATGAAGATGCTGTTGTAGAAATTGCGGCCTTCGCCGGTGCGGACGATTTCCTGAGCACTGCTGCTGACCGCGAAGGCGGCGGCGAACAGGGCGGCGGAAAGGGAAACTGCCTTGGTGAATCGAGTCATGTCGTTAGGCCTCTTTTGAAGGGTCTGCAGGAGGAACGTTTCAGCGTCCCAGAGTATTGATGAAACTGACAACGTCGACAATGGCCTTGTCGTCGGCAAGTCCGGACGTCATGGTGCGCATCATCGCGCCATACTGATCCAGAGGATCGGCGCCGCGATAGCCGGCCTTGAAGTTCTTGAGCTGCGTGACGAGATACCAGTCATTCTGACCGGCCAGTGCAGGTGCATTCATGGCTTCGCTGCCCTGGGCCGCATCGCCGTGACAACTGGCACAGGCCAGATAGAGCTGCCTCCCGCGTGTGGCATCGCCTCCGGAGAGCGTCGGTGTGGCTGGGACATATTCCCAGGTGGCCGCCCACTCGAGGATGTCGGCGATGTTTTCGTCGCTCAGGATTGCGGCCATCGGCTGCATTTCCATGCCTTGTATATCGGAGGGGTGCTTGCCACGCCCACCGGCGCGGAACAGCTCCAGCTGCCGCTTGAGATACCATGACTCCATGCCCGCGAGTCGGGGGCCCTGGATGCCTTCGCTGCCAATGCCGTCAGTGCCGTGGCAGGTAAAACAGAAACGATGATTGACCGGTTCGTGTGTCTCGGCCGCCCAACTGCCCGCAGCGGCCGAAGCCATGACAAAAACTGCCAGCAATCGAAATACTACTTTGCGAAACATATGCGTGAATCTCCGGGTAAGAAAAGGGTGCCACCGCAGTGGCACCCTTTGCATGGACTTACATTGCATCAAGCAATTGCGACAGACTTAGATCTCCATCTTGAAGCGTGCGTACCAGAAGGCGCCGTTCGGGCTGAACGCGCCGCCAGTGACGTACTTGTTGCTGGTGCTGGAGGTGATATCCACAGCACGGACCTTTTCAGGTGCCGTATTGAGGATGTTGTCTGCTCCAACGATGAACGTGTAACGGTCACGCAGGGTGTAGCCCACTTCGCTGCCGAAGATGACTTCGCTGCCTACCCAGTAGTCGCGCGCTGGGATGAGGTTGGCCGGAACGGACAGGTACTCATCGTAGTAGTTGGCTTGCAGCGTGAATCTCCAGTCACCCAGCGTGTGGTTCGCGCGGAAGTTGCCACGGTTGGCGGGGATGCCGTCTTCCAGGTCAGCCGCGTTGGCGCGGGTCAGCAGACCAGGCGTGAACTCTGTCAGCTCCTGCTTGGTCCAGGCCCAGGATGCGGCGAACTCGGTGTTGCCGAGGTCAGCCCAATCCATGCCCCACGACGCTACCAGCTCCACACCTTCGTTGGTGGTGGACATGTCGTTGGTGTAGTAGTTAAAGGACACGATGCTGCGTGCACCTGATACACCTGAGGCTTCCAGCCGCGCTGCAATCGCGGGCGTGATGTCAAAGGTTGCGGAGTTCAGGATGCGGTCATCCAGATCGATGCGGTAGTAGTCGAGGGTCAGATCTACACCGGCGAACTGGGTTGCCAGACCGATGCTGTAGTTGGTGGAATCTTCCGGAGTCAGCTCCTGGCCACCGAACAGTTGAGAGATTGGGTTGGTCGGAGGAATCTGACCCTGGGTGACAGGAATGCCATCCACAACGCCGGTGCTGATGTTGGAGATGTTGGCCTGACCCGGTGACGGCGCGCGGAAGCCCGTGCTGATCGTGCTGCGGATGTTG
>CAISYX010000013.1 GCA_903889815.1 uncultured Gammaproteobacteria bacterium | reverse complement strand
GGCGGTCGATCATCAGTTGCCGGTACAGCCCACTGGGCATCTGCCGCAGCAGCGGCGCGGCCAGGCTGCTCAGGCGCGCCTTGCCTTCGATGCTCTGCACGTCCAGTCCTTCCGAGAGATGGTCGAAGAAGAAGTCCGCCAGCGGCGTGGCCGCGTCAATCATGCCTGTGAAACGATCCTTGCCGATCTTGCGCACAAGAGTGTCGGGGTCCTCGCCTTCGGGCAGGAACAGGAAGCGCACCTGGCGGCCGTCTTCCAGCACGGGCAGCGTTGCCTGCATGCCGCGCCAGGCGGCGGTGCGTCCGGCCGCGTCGCCGTCAAAACAGTAGATCACCTCGGAGACCAGCCTGAACAAGCGGTTCAGATGCGTCACGTTGGTGGCGGTGCCCAGGGTGGCAACGGCATAGTCGATGCCGTGTTGCGCCAGGGCCACCACGTCCATGTAGCCTTCCACGATCATGAAACGTGTCAGCTTGGGATTGGTTCTGCGTGCTTCATAAAGTCCGTAGAGTTCGTTGGCCTTGTGATAGACGGGGGTTTCCGGTGAGTTCAGATACTTCGGTTTCTCGTCTGTCAGTACCCTGCCGCCGAAGCCGATCACGCGGCCACGGGTGTCGCGGATCGGGAACATGATGCGGTCGCGGAAACGGTCGTACTGGCCGTCTTTCTCGGCATCCTGCTCACGCTTGATGACCAGGCCCGAGTTGATCATGTGCTCGATGGTCTGGGGCGTGGTGCCCAGGGCGCGCAGCAGATTGTCCCAGCCGGGCGGGGCGAAGCCGATACCGAAGAGCTTGGCGATCTCGCCGGTCAGCCCGCGGCCCTTTAGATAGTTCACTGCCCGCGCCTTTTGCGCATGCACGCGCAATTGCTGCTGGTAGAACAGATTGGCGTCGTGCAGCACGGCCAGCAATGGCTTGTTTTCGCTCTGGCGCTTGTCGTCCTTGCGGCCCTCTTCGTGCGGCACTTCCAGGCCGTAGTCGCCCGCGAGCGCCTCCACGGCCTGGGGAAAATCCATGCGCTCGTAGTCCATCACGAAGCCCAGCGCATTGCCGCCGGCGCCACAGCCGAAGCAGTAGTAGAACTGCTTGTCAGGCTCGACGCTGAAGGACGGGGATTTTTCGGTGTGGAAAGGGCAGAGCGCGGAATAGTTCTTGCCGGTCTTGCGCAGCTTGATGCGCTTGTCGATCACGTCGACGATATCGACACGGCTCAGCAGGTCATCAATGAATGCTTGCGGAATCAGACCGGCCATGAGTCAGGGGTCCAGAGCGGACAACGGGATTGGGGATGGCGCAGTGTGCCAGCAGTTTCAGCGTTCGGAAAGCTGCTGTTTGATCAGTTGACTCACGGCGGCCATGTCGGCGCGTCCGATGACAAGAGGACGTACTAAGTTCATGACTTTGCCCATGTCCTGAACACTGGCGGCGCCACTGTCGCTCATGGCCTTGCTGATGATGGCAGCAAGTTCCTCTGCAGACAGTGCCTGCGGCATGAATTCCTGGAGAACGGCGATTTCAGCGGTTTCGATGTCGGCCAGATCCTGGCGGGCGCCGGCTTCATACTGCTTCACGGATTCACGGCGCTGCTTGATCATCTTGTCGAGCACAGCGGTGACGCGCACGTCATCGAGTTCGATGCGTTCGTCGACTTCAATCTTCTTGATTTCTGACAACGCAAGGCGAACGGTGCCCAGGCGGACCTTGTCTTTGGCCCGCATGGCATCTTTCATTGCCTCGGTGATTCTCTGCTTGAGCGCGCTGTCTGCCATGGTGGCTGCTTGTCAGTAGAAGCGTTTGGTCTTCTTGTTTTCGCGCTGGAGTTTCTTGAGGTGGCGCTTCACGGCGGCCGCTGCTTTGCGCTTACGGGCAGCTGTGGGCTTCTCATAGAACTCTTTGCGACGGACTTCGGCGAGAACGCCAGCCTTCTCGCAGGAACGCTTGAATCTTCTCAGAGCGACGTCAAACGGCTCGTTTTCTTTCAGTTTTACCATCGGCATAAAATGCACACCTTCCCGGAAATTTCGATGCAAGGTTAATTCAAAAGGGCGCACATGGTAATGCGGCAAAATGCCAAATGCAAAGAAATCATCCATAGCGACGGAAGATTGTCCTTGCGCGGGGAGTCTGGCCTGGTGAGTTGTCTGGTCAATCACTGTCGGACTGGCATATGATGGCCGCCCGCAGCCGCCCCTGATCCCGGCGCACGCGGCTGGTGATTTTCATAAAGGTTTCAAGAAGATGCGTGTACTGGGTATCGAGACATCCTGCGACGAGACGGGGATTGCGCTGTATGACAGCGAGCGCGGCCTGCTTGCCGACAGCCTTTACAGTCAGGTGGCTCTGCACGAGCGTTTCGGCGGCGTCATTCCTGAACTGGCGTCGCGTGACCACATCCGCAAGACGCTGCCCCTGATCCAGGAGGTGCTCGACAAGGCTGGCGCTACGCTGGCCGACATTGACGGCATTGCCTATACCGCCGGCCCGGGCCTGATTGGCGCGCTGCTGGTGGGCGCGAGCCTTGGGCGCGCCCTGGGCATGGCGCTCGAAGTGCCGACCATTGGGGTGCATCATATGGAGGGCCATTTGCTGGCGCCGATGCTGGAAGACACGCCGCCCGAATTTCCGTTTGTGGCCCTGCTGGTCTCTGGTGGCCATACCCAACTGGTGCGCGTGGATGGCATCGGACGCTACCGATTGCTTGGAGAATCCCTGGATGATGCCGCCGGAGAAGCGTTCGACAAGGTAGGCAAGATGCTGGGACTGGCCTATCCGGGTGGCCCGCGCGTGGCAGCACTGGCCGAGAAGGGCACGCCAGGCCGCTTTGAATTTCCCCGGCCCATGACCAACCGGCCCGGGTTGGAGTTCAGTTTCAGCGGGCTCAAGACTGCTGTGCGCAATACCCTGGCGGAAGAGCGCGTGCGTCAGCACGCTGACCATGGCGCCCGGAATATGGACGAGCAGGACATCGACGAGCAGACCCGCGCCGATATTGCCCGTGCCTTCGAGGATGCCGTGGTGCAGACCTTCGTGATCAAGTGCCGCCGGGCGCTGCAGGCAACCGGGCTGAAGTCGCTGATCATTGCCGGGGGCGTCAGCGCCAATCTGCGCCTGCGGGAAGGCCTGCAGGGCATGGTCGAGAAGGAGCGCAGCCGCCTGTTCTATGCCAAGCCGCGCTTCTGCACGGATAACGGCGCCATGATTGCCTATGCGGGGTGTCAGCGTCTGCTGGCAGGTGAAACCGAGGGGCTGGCGCTGGATGTGCGCCCGCGCTGGCCACTGGAAAGTCTGTCCCCACTGGGACAGGGAGGGACGCGCTGATGGATATCGTCTACATACACGGCTTGCGAATTTATACCATCATCGGCATCCACGACTGGGAGCGCACGCGACCGCAGCCCGTGGTGCTGGACATCGAAATGGGCACTGACATCCGGCCGGCGGCCCAGACGGAAGACATCACCCGGGCGCTGGATTACGACGCGGTGAGCAAGCGCCTGATTGCATTCGTCAAAGCCAGTCAGTGCCAGTTGCTGGAAACCCTTGCCGAACAGATTGCACAACTGCTGATGGCGGAGTTCTCCGTGCCCTGGCTGCGTCTGCGGCTCGGCAAGCCCGACGCTGTGCCCGAGGCACGGGATGTGGGGCTGGTGATAGAACGTGGCGTGAAGCCGGATATGGCCAGTGCGCTTGTCTCCGGCGTGTGGTGACGCGTGCCCCTCGTGTCCCTGAGTCTGGGCAGCAACAGTGATCCTCAGCGCGTGCTGCGTCTGGCGCTGGACGCCCTTGAGCAGCATTTCGGGGAGTTGCAGCTGTCGCCGGTGTTCGAGAGCGAGCCCGTCGGCTTCGTCGGGCCCAATTTCCTCAATCTGGTGGTGTGTTTTGACACGGCGCTGCCGCTGCGGGACCTGGCTGCCCGCCTCAAAGAGCTGGAAGAAGCCCACGGCCGCCTCCCCGACGCGCCGCGCTACAGTGGCCGCACCCTCGACATCGACATCCTGTGTTACGGCGACCTGCTCGGCGTGCACGATGGCATTCTTCTGCCCCGCGCCGAGATTCTGCACAACGCCTATGTGTTGTGGCCGCTGTCGCTGCTGCTGCCCGAACACCGGCACCCGCTCAATCAGCAGACCTTTGCACAGCTGTGGCGTGACTATGACAAGGGCAGACAGGCCCTGTGGCCTGCGGACTTCACTCGATGTGTCCCCCCGGCATAATGCGCTGACGCACGTGTTCGGCAAGTCCGACACCGGCCTCGGACATGGTGAGATAGGTCTGGTCGGCGCCGGCGGCGAGATAGCCCACCAGCGGCGGCAGGCCGAAGAGGCGCATCAGCAGCCCCAGACTGAACGCCATGCCGATCCAGACGGCTTCAAGCATCGGGTTCTCCCGTCGCTGCAATCGCTGCGATGCGCGCGCTGGCGATGCGTCGCTTGATCGTCGCGGGGTCGCTGACTGGCGAACCCCCGGAGCTCTGCAGCAAGGCAGGAATGTCGATGGCACTGGCTGCCGCGAATGCGGCCCGCACCAGGTCAGCCTGGGGATAGGGGCGCTCTTCAAACCCCGTGCGGCCGCGGGCATCCGCCTCGCAGGCCAGCAGAAACTGCGTCAGCTGCAGCGGCCGGCGGAACGCATCCAGCGCCTCGAGCAACTTCAATAGCGTGTCTGCCCGCAACTGCCCTGCACGGTGGCAGTGGGTGTGATACTGGCTGACCAGTCTGCCGATGGCCGCGAAGCGGGTGGGCACCCGCAGGCGCTCGCTCAAGGCTGCAATCAGCGCGACGCCGCGCTCCTCGTGGCCATGGTGACTGGGCCAGTACGCGGGCAGCGTGGTGCCCTTGCCAAGGTCATGGACCAGCGTTGCGAAACGCACCACGGGGTCATCACTCAGGCGGGCGGCCTGTTCCAGGCACATCAGCACATGCACGCCGGTGTCGATTTCGGGGTGATGCAGCGCCGGTTGTGGTACGCCAAACAGGGCATCGACCTCGGGCAGAATCACCTGCAGCGCGCCGCACTCACGCAGCACCCGAAAGAACTCCGCCGGGGCCGGCTCGCCAAGGGCTTTTTCCATTTCCTGCCAGACCCGCTCGGCCACCAGATGCTGCAGCTCGCCGCTGGAACTCAGTTGCCGCATGAGGCTCAAGGTTTCCGGTGCCACATGAAAGCCCAGCGGCGCGAAGCGGGCGGCAAAGCGCGCCACGCGCAGCACGCGCAGGGGGTCTTCGGCGAAGGCGGGGGAAACATGACGCAGCACGCGGGCTTCAAGATCGCGAACACCGCCCCAGGGATCAATGAGCAGCCCGTCTTCCGTGCGGGCAATGGCATTGATAGTGAGGTCGCGGCGCTGCAGGTCCTCCTCCAGCGTCACGGCCGGATCGGCATTGAACACAAAGCCCTTGTAACCATGTCCGCTCTTGCGCTCCGTGCGGGCAAGGGCGTATTCCTCCTTGCTGTGCGGATGCAGAAATACCGGGAAATCCTTGCCGACCGGGCGATAGCCCAGTGCCTGCATCTGGGCGGGCGTGGCGCCGGTCACGACCCAGTCGCGGTCGGACGTGGACAGGCCCAGCAGCGCGTCGCGGACAGCGCCGCCGACAAGATGGATCTTCATGGGGATGTGACTCGATGGCAACGACGCAGTCAGTGTAACGCCCGCGTCAGACGCTGAACAGCTGGTGGTCTTCCAGGCGCATCATGCTCAACTCGCGACCCCAGACGCAACCGGTGTCCATGGCGTAGACATGGGCGCGATTGGTTTGACCCTCCAGCGCGGCCCAATGGCCGAACAGGATGGTAGTCTCCGGCGTCAGGCGCTCGAATTCGAACCAGGGATGAAAACCCTCGGGAGCGGCGATGAGGCCTTCCTTGACCTGCAGATCGAGGTTGCCCCGCTCGTCGCAGAAGCGCATACGGGTCAGGTAGTTGGTGATGCAGCGCAGGCGTTCGTAGCCCACGAGTTTGTCCTTCCAGCGCTTGGGCGTGTCACCGTACATCTGGTCCAGGAACTCGCGAAAATTCGGCCCTTGCAGTGTGAACTCGACTTCGGCCGCCAGCTCCAGCGTTTTCTCCAGTGTCCACTTGGGCGCCACGCCGGCGTGAATCATCAGGTAATTCTGATGTCCTTCGCGGTGCTCAACGCAGTCGAAATGGGCCAGGGGCTGGTGGCGCAACCAGTCACTGAGCTCCTCGCAATCGGGGGCATCCAGCAGCTCCTGCAAGGTATCCTTGCCACGGTAGAGGCCGCTGCCGTAATAGATCGCCAGGAAGTGCAGATCGTGATTGCCCAGTACCACTGTGACGGAACTGCCAAGGTCGCGCAGATAGCGCAGGGTATCGAGGGACTTGGGGCCGCGGTTGATCAGGTCGCCCACGCACCACAGGCGATCCCGCAGTGGATCAAAATCCACCGTCGTGAGCAGTCTGCGCAAGGGCTTGTAGCAACCCTGAATGTCGCCTATGACATACGTTGACATAAAGCCCTGCTGCTTTCAGTGCACCGACAATGGTCTGGACAGAAGAAACGCCGGGATCGGCGCGGCAAAGGTTTCGCCGTCGGCACTGAGCATCTCGTAGCTGCCCTGCATGGTGCCAAAGCCAGTGGTCAGCACCGCGCCGCTGGTGTAGTGGAAGACCTGGCCCGGCGCAATCATGGGCTGCTGGCCCAGCACGCCAGACCCCCTTACCTCTTCCACTTTGTTGTTGTCATCGGTGATGATCCAGTGTCGCGACAGCAGTTTCACCGCTTGCTCGCGCTTGTTCTCGATGCCGATAGTATAGGCGAACACATAACGGTTGTTCTCGGGGTCAGACTGTTCCTGCAAATACTGCGTCGTGACGGATATGTCGATGCCCTTGGGGTGACGCTCACTCTTGAACATGGGACTCCTCCGCGCTTGTGGATGACGGGGCTGCCGCTGGGGCCGCCGCGTGTGCCGTGGTCCTGCTGCGACTGATGCAGTCACTGATCATGGCGTAATCCGCCAGGCTCAGGTTCTCGGGTCGCAGTCCGGTGTCGATCGGCAGTGTATTCAACTGAGCCTCAGATATCAGGGTGCGCAGACTGTTCTTCAAGGTCTTGCGCCGCTGGGTGAAGGCCACCCGCACCACTTCCTGCAGGCACTGCACATCCTCGACCTGCACGGGAGGGTGGCGGTGGGGCACCAGTCTGACGATGGCAGAGCATACCTTGGGTTGCGGGATAAAAGCAGTGCCCGGGACATCGAACAAATGCTCCACCGTGCAGTAGTACTGCATCATCAGACCGAGGCGGCCATAGTGTTCGTCTCCTGGCACCGCCGCCAGGCGCTGCACCACCTCCAGTTGCAGCATGAAGGTCATGTCGGCAATCCATTGCTGGAACTGCAGCAGGTGAAACATGCAGGGCGTGGAAATGTTGTAGGGCAGGTTGCCAACGATCCGCAGTGAGTGCCGCGCAGCCTCGTCGCGGGTGGGCAGCAGGCTGCTGAAATCGAACTTGAGCACATCGCCCTGGTGCAGGGCAAAGCGCGGGTCGGTACCCAGCGTGTCCTGCAGGTAGGCGGCCAGATCACGGTCAAGCTCCACGGCGTCCAGCCGTCCGCAGTCTTTCAGCAAGTGCCGTGTCAGAGCCCCCTGCCCAGGGCCGATCTCCACCAGGTGGTCGCTGGGCTGTGGCGCAATGGCGCGAATGATGCGCGCGATGATGTTCTGATCGTGCAGAAAGTTCTGCCCGAAGCGCTTGCGGGCCTGATGGTGAAAACCGTCCTTCTGCAAGTCGGGGCCTCGGGGGCGGGTTGACCGGTTCGCCTCACTCATGCCTGTTTCCTTGTGGGAGATTGCTTGCCCGCGAACCCCGCCATCAGCCGCGCCACCGCAATCGCTTCCACCAGCGAACCGATTTGCGCCTTCCCCGTTCCCGCCAGATCCAGCGCTGTGCCATGGTCCACCGAGGTGCGGATGATCGGCAGCCCCAGCGTGATGTTGCTGGCCTGCCCAAAGCCCTTGTACTTCAGAACGGGAAGACCCTGGTCGTGATACATGGACAGCACGGCATCCGCATGTGCCAGATATTTCGCCGTGAACAGCGTGTCAGCCGGCAGCGGGCCCAGCAGGTGAATGCCTTCGGTGCGCAGCTCTTCCAGCACCGGTTCGATGATGTCCCGCTCTTCGGTGCCCAGATGCCCGCCTTCGCCCGCATGGGGGTT
The DNA here is from genome assembly GCA_903889815.1 of uncultured Gammaproteobacteria bacterium. GTDB lineage: Bacteria > Pseudomonadota > Gammaproteobacteria > Pseudomonadales > Pseudohongiellaceae > UBA5078. The sequence continues at coordinate 644 of CAISYX010000013.1, read as the reverse complement.
CAGCCCGCAGACCAGAATCGTGGGCCGGGCGATGCCGAAGCGCGCTCGCAGGTCACTGTCAAGAATGCGGATGATGCTGCGCAGCAAGGGCGCGGTGATGGCGGCCGCGACTTGCGAAAGCGGCAGATGCGTGGTGGCCAGGGCGACGCGCAGGCCTTCGGTGGCCAGCATCATGACGGTGAGGCTCACCTTGCACTCGTCTGCCAGAAATTCGGTGTGCCCCGTGAAGGGGATGCCCGCATCATTGATCACGCCCTTGTGCACTGGCGCTGTCACCATTGCCGCCACATCGCCTTGCAGACAGGACTGCACGGCACAGCGCAGCGTGTCGAGCACATAGGCAGCGTTGGCTGGATTCAAGGTGCCGGCCTTGACCGGAGCACGCAAAGCCACTGGCAGCACGCGCAGCGTGCCGGCAGCGGAGACACTGGCGGGAAGGGTGGGGTCGAAGGGCAGAATCTGCAGCGGCAGCCCCAGCAGGGCGGCACGCTCGAGCAGCAGCTGCGGGTCTGCAATCACCACCCGTTCAATCTGCTGATCCGCGTTCTGTGCCAGCTGTATGCACAGGTCAGGACCAATGCCGGCAGGTTCGCCGGCAGTTATCGCGATGCGTTCAATCACGGGGTTCTCGCCGCTCACTGAGG
>CAISYX010000012.1 GCA_903889815.1 uncultured Gammaproteobacteria bacterium | reverse complement strand
TTGGTGATCAATGGGATAGTAAGGCCAAAAACCTGAGCCCTATGAATTCGACGAGTAAGATCGATACCACCAGTGATATTGCCCCATTGATCGCTTCCGCCTATCTGCAGAATACAGCCATGGCGCTTGTAAAGTTCCGAAAAATCAAAAGACTGAAGAATCATATACGTGAATTCCGTAAAGGAAATACCCGATCCATCTCGCTCCAGCCATTGTTTGACGGAGTCTTTCTGCATCATTGAATTGACGGAAAAGTGCTTACCAACATCGCGAAGGAAATCCAGCACGTTGATGTCTCGGACCCAATCGAGATTGTTGACTACGATCGCACTCGACTTGCCAGCATCAAAATCCACAAATCTTGACACCTGGCTCTTTATCCGGCCTACCCATCCTTCCACTACGTCATTCGAATTTAGCTGCCGTTCGGAAGACTTGAAACTGGGGTCGCCGATCAGACCGGTTGCTCCACCTACCAAAGCTATAGGCCGATGGCCCGCAAGCTGAAATCTTCGCAATGCAAGCAACGGTACAAGATTTCCAATATGCAAACTTTCCGCTGTTGGATCAAATCCCGCGTACAGCGTTTGAGATGAACCCAAAGCGGAAGTCAATTCCGCTTGTGAAGACATCTGCGCAATCAAGCCGCGGCGCTGCAGATCATCAATAATGTCAAAAGTACTGGATGTCACACAGACTCTCCGAAAATTAGAACATTGAAAGCCTCTGAGAGTGATGCCTCTCCAGGCCAAACCTCGAATCCCAGACCACCGCACACACTTGAAGGCCTTGCGGATCGGGCCGCGAATTTTACACTAGTAACGGGAATAAGACTTGACCTGCATATGAAAACTCATAAGAATCGGTAACTCGTATGCCTGCAATTCAGCGTAGGCGCCAAACATAAAACGAGTTAGTACGTCATTTATTACATGCACTTCTTCTCCTCTGCCAGATGCTTTCTAAGCACTCATTACCCACGCAAGCATTTGGCGCTTGCCAGCTATCTGAGCCTCGCACTTGTGCTGACTTTGGTTTTCGCCCCTGAGGAGTCTGCTCACGGAGCCAGAGCAATCAGCCCTATTCAAGTAGGACCCAACGCACTTTCTCGCGCATTGGCTGGCGCAAGCACTTCAGCTCTTCTCAAAGACGAAATCATTGGTTCCGACAATTCCGGTCGCGTCGAGTCAATGTGGACTAGTTTTGAAGTGCAAGCGGGGGACAATCTTTCGGAAATTTTCGGCCGAGTCGGTCTCTCCACGCAAGACATGTATCGCATACTTAATAGTAGTGATGAAGCCAAGGTTCTAGACAAACTTTATCCAGGGTACGAGCTTAGCTTCCATATCCCCGAACCGGGGAAGCTGGCAAAACTGCGAGTATTGAAATCACCGCTGGAAGGGTACGTATTCTCCCGCAATGAGGACGGATACGGTATAGACCCAATCCTGCTCTCCGCCGAGATCGTGCCTGTGTTGAAGGAGGGCGTCATTAGTGACAGCCTCTTCATGGCTGGGCAGAAGGCTGAAATACCGGCAGCCGCACTAATGGAGATGGCTGACATATTCGGCGGTGAAATAGACTTTATCCTGGATACACGGGAAGGCGACAAATTCAGCATTGTGTATGAAGAGCAATATCTCAACGATGAATTCATAGGCAACGGCGAGATACTTGCAGCACAATTCACCAACCAGGGCGAGCAGTTCATAGCAGTGAGGTACACGAACGAATCGGGAGAGACCGGCTACTACAATCAAGACGGCGAAAGCATGCAGAAAGCATTCCTTCGAACTCCTCTAGATGTCTTCCGAATCAGCTCCAATTTCAATCTCGCCCGCAAGCACCCAATATTGAACACCATTCGCGCACATCGAGGTACTGATTATGCAGCGCCACGCGGCACACCAGTTCGCGCAACAAGCGATGGCACGGTCACGTGGGCGGCGCGCAGCGGGTCTTTCGGCAAACTGATAGTCCTGCAGCATGGCGGCAGCTTTGAAACCAAATATGCACACCTGAATGACTACGCCACTGGTATCAAGAAAGGGGCTCGGGTAAGACAAGGCCAGGTAATTGGGTATGTAGGAACGACTGGCGGTTCCACCGGACCGCACTTGCACTACGAATTTCTGGTCAACGGCGTTCACAAAGACCCCCGTACTATTGTTGAGCAACTTCCGCAGGCAATTGCATTGTCACCTTTGGAACTGCCCCGTTTCAAAGCCCAAACCCGGGAACTCCTGGAACGAGTGCACACGCCAAAGGCAGACAACCGACTTCTTTCCATGCGGTCCGGTGACAGTGCTGCATCGCAGACCCGCTGACAAACAATTCATCTCTGTCTATTTTCCGCGCCAGGAATGGCGATGAGTTCAGGTATGGTTCCTCATGAATATTTCGTGGGATTGCTCTCCGGCACCAGCATTGATGGAGTCGATGCAGTCGTCGTGGATTTCGCAAGTGAGCCGCCACGACTTGCGGCAACCCACAGCGAGCCTGTCCCAGAAGAATTACGCTCCAACATAATGCGCCTGTGCTCGCAGGAACCAGTGACTCTTGTTTTGCTTGGGCAGACCGATGTTGCCCTTGGGCGTCTCTTTGCGAAAGCCGTCAAACAGCTGCTGCAAAAGGCATCACTTTCCTCCACTGACATTCTTGCAATTGGCAGTCATGGTCAAACCGTAATGCATCACCCTCATGGTGAGAATCGGTTTACTCTTCAAATTGGAGATCCCAACACAATCGCATATCTCACAAAAATCAGCACCATTGCAGACTTTCGAAGGAAAGACATGGCTGCTGGAGGTCAAGGCGCACCGCTTGCACCGTTGTTTCACCAAGACTTTTTCGGTCACTGTGGCAAACGACGAGCCGTACTCAATGTTGGGGGCATTGCGAACATCACCTTGTTGCAGTCTGATTTGCAAACTTCGATCGTGGGCTTTGA
>CAISYX010000011.1 GCA_903889815.1 uncultured Gammaproteobacteria bacterium | reverse complement strand
GGCTCTTTGGGTCAGGTAGCGATAGTCAGCAACGCAAGTCAGCGACTGCGGACGTGGGTTTCCAATTCCGAGAAACTCGGTCGGTCATGGGAGAACAAGGTCTTGCGGGCGAACTCCACGGCCATCTGCGGCGGCAGGCCGTTGGAAGTCGCCACGATGGCGGCTTTCACGCACTGGAACATCTTGATGTCTTGTTCTGCGACAGACGCAAGCCGCGTGCTCATGGGGCCGACAAAGCCATAAGCCACGAATATCCCGAGGAAGGTTCCCACCAGCGCTGCGGCCACGCTCTGGCCCAATTGTTCAGGCGGACCGCCCAGTTTCTGCATCGTGATCACGATACCCAGCACCGCCGCGACGATACCGAACCCCGGCAGACCGTCGGCGATGCGGTGAATGGCGTGGGAAGGTTCATTGAGCTCGTGCAGCTGGGTCTCGATCTCGGAATCCATCATGGCTTCAATTTCGTGGGGCGCCAGGTTGCTGGTGGTCAGGATGCGCAGGTTGTCTGCGATGAACTCCACCATGCGCTTGTCTTTCAGCAGTTTGGGGTAGCGGGTGAAGATGCCGCTGTCGGCGGGGGATTAGATGTCGGCTTCAACTGCCATCATGCCTTCGCGGCGGGCTTTGTTGAAGATGTCATACAGCAGGCCAAGCAGGTCCAGATACAGCGCGGAATTCTTGTTGGACCCGAAGATGGCGCGGGGAAGCTGCTTGCCCGTGTCCATGACGGTATGCATGCTGTTGGCAATCAGGAAGGCTCCGAATGCTGATCCCAGAATGATCAAGACTTCCGACGGCTGCCAGAGCAAGCCCAGAAATCCGCCGTGCCACACGTAGCCGCCAGCCGCGCTGCCCAGTACGACCGCTACCCCTACGAAATACAGCATCGTGACCTTACCTTGAAAACCAATTGAGGAGCATCAGGCGGCTGCGCGCCATCCTGGTCTGCCTTTCCCTGCTGCCACACTATAGATCGGACGTAACCCGAAAATCATTAGGACGATGCTCAAATTAAGTGGGATTCTGCAACTTAGCTTGTGTCAGTTCCGCCCCTTGGCTAAGCTTCGTCGCCCTCAAGCCATCAGCTTTTGACCCGGATCATATGTGCGACAAACTTTTCATTGCCCTCCAGCACGTCGTGCCACAGCATGCGCTGTCCCGTGTGGCCGGCTGGGTAGCCAACAGCTCATGGCCCGTTTTGCGCGACCCGTTCATCCAGTGGTTCGTGAAACGCTACCAGGTGAACATGGCTGAAGCCTGCTGCAGCGACCCTCTTAAATACCGGACTTTCAACGATTTCTTTACACGGGCTCTGAAAAATGACGCCCGTCCGATCGCTGCAGGCGACGATGCGATTGTCTGTCCAGCCGATGGCGCCATCAGTCAGCTGGGGCCTGTTGAACAGGACCGGGTGCTGCAGGCCAAAGGCCGCTGCTTCAGCCTGACCAGCCTGCTGGGGGGAGACCCGGCGCTGGCCGAGCAGTTCCAGGAGGGCTGCTTCATGACGGTCTATCTGTCGCCGCGCGACTATCACCGGGTGCACATGCCGCTGGCCGGCACCCTGACTCGCATGATCCACGTGCCGGGCAAGCTGTTTTCAGTCAACCAGCTCACCAGCGAAAACGTGGACAGCCTGTTCGCGCGCAATGAGCGCGTGGTGTGCTGCTTCGACACAGATCAGGGCCCGATGGCTCTGGTGCTGGTCGGCGCGATGATCGTGGCCAGTGTGGACACGGTCTGGGCCGGGCAGGTGTGTCCGGGCAGAACGCAGAGCATCGACGTCGACTACCGCGACCACGTGCCACCAATCCAGATCGGCAAGGGCGACGAGATGGGCCGCTTCAAGCTGGGTTCCACCGTCATCGCCGTGTTTGGCCCGGGCATGGCGTCCCTGGCGGCCGGGCTGGCGGCCGGCGATGTGGTGTGTATGGGCCAGCGCATTGGCACGCTGACCGGCGATCAGTCCAGATAGGAACAGCAGTAGTCAGTGACGCTCAGCACCTTGATGCCGAAGACGGCATTGGCGCCCACTTCAAAACTCTCACCGCCTTTGACGGTTTGCCAGGCGCTGGCACCAGGCAGCAGGATTTCGACGGTGCCAGACAGAATCTCCATGATCTCTTTCTTGCCCGTTGAGAACTTGAACTCTCCAGGCAGCATGATGCCCAGTGTTTTCTTCTCGCCAGAGGCGAATTCCACCGTTCTGCTTGTGACTTGACCGTCGAAGTAGACATTCGCTGCTTTCACGACGGTGACGTTCTCAAATTTACTCATGCTGGCATCTCTGTTAGAAAGAATTGGAGTCAAGGGATAAAACGGCCGCCGATTCTATCACGCAGCCTGTTTGGCCCGTAAATCGAAATTTGAGCCGCCGCAAGTCGAGGAAGAAGCCATGTGCAAAGGATTCGAACTGGATGAGCCCCAGAAGCAGGCTCTGAGGGAGTGTATCGCCGAGTCGGAGCTGCCCCGCAAATCCCGCGCGGCGCGCGTGTTTTCACGCTTTTGGGCAGGTCTGACGATGTTCGTCATCGGCCTGCACTCCGGACGCTCCCGAATCCCGGACCGTTACGACCCGAACAACCGCATTCTCTAGCCGCTCAGTCCGGCGCCAGGAAGGTTTGGCAGGCCACGTTGTGGGTTTCGTCCCAGCAGCGGAAGCCAATCTGCGTCAGAAACGCCGCAAACGCCTTGATCTCAGCGGGCGGCTCTTGCAGGCCCGCCAGCACACGGCCGTAAGCCGCGCCATGGAGAACTGCCGGTAGCTGCCGGGCTTCTCGTCGATGTTGACGGCAATCACGGCTTCACGATTCTCGCCAAGCTCTGTGCGTTCAGAGATGCGCGTCAACCGGTCGAAGTTCACGTGGGGGCCTGTCATCAACCTCATCAAAACCTGCCCGGTGAGTGCGCGCTCCCTGACATACTTCTTGAGACCGGCAACGGCCACTTCCCACTCGGGCAACCGCAACGCCATCGGCAAACACGCCTGCCTGCGAAAACTGCGTATAGGTGGCTGTTTCGTTATAAGTATCGCCGTGCAGAATGACCTTGCCGGCCATCTTGTTGCAGGCACCGCGTAATTTGAAGCTGTGAACAGGCTGTATGTCTTTACGCTCGAACAGCACTTCGTTGTGCAGACGCTGCGTCAGAATCGGGCTCTGGGAATGGGAGTCTCAATGGCGACGCCATAGACCCTGGCGGCGAGAAAGGCCTTTTCATACTTTTCCATCATTGACCTTTAGGGAGAGCATCTCCGTATAATCCGCACTTCTTCTTGCACGCCGGGAACTTAGCATGGATCAGAATGAATTGAAAAAAGCCGTGGCAGCGACCGCCGCTCAGTATGTTCGGGAAAGACTGCACGAGAAGTTTGTGCTGGGCGTAGGAACCGGCTCTACTGCCAATCTCTTCATCGAATGCCTCGCGGCATTCAAACACGACATTCACTGCACAGTAGCAAGCTCAGAGGGCACGAAATCGCGCCTGCTGGCCCTGGGTATTCCCGTGATGGACCTGAACAGCGTGGATGAAGTCAGCATTTATGTCGATGGCGCGGATGAAGCCAACGCCCACCTGCACCTCATCAAGGGAGGGGGAGGTGCGCTGACAAGAGAAAAGATCATCGCCGCGGTGGCAAAGGAGTTTGTCTGCATCGCGGATCAAAGCAAGTACGTGTCTGTGCTTGGCAAATTCCCGCTGCCTGTTGAAGTCATTCCCATGGCAAGAAGTCATGTTGCACGGGCTATCGTCACTCTGGGCGGCGACCCCGTGTACAGAGAGGGCTTTGTAACAGACAATGGCAACCACATTCTCGACATACATCATCTGCATATCGCGAATCCAGTCGAACTGGAAACCCAGCTCAATCAAATTACAGGGGTGGTGACCAACGGACTATTTGCAGTGCGCCCGGCAGACATGATGATCCTGGGCACAAGTGATGGCATCAGAACTTTCAAAGCCTTATGACAACGCTATGGCAAAGCGACACAAAAAGTAATCCGACGACCCGGACATTCCTGCCAGAATCGCAACCGTAAAAAAACGCAGAGTAGCTTTCGATACTCTGCGTTTGTTTTTTACAGAGGAGTCACGTTCTCTGCTTGCGGGCCTTTTTGACCTTGAGTCACGTTCATCGTAACTTTCTGGCCTTCGTGAAGAGTTTTTCTTCCGGAACCGTTAATTGCGCTAAAGTGAACGAATACGTCCTTCCCACCTTCCTGCTCAATGAAACCGAAGCCCTTCTCGTCATTGAACCACTTAACAGTACCTTCTACTTGCTCTGACATATTTCTCTCTTGTTCTTAAAAATTAAATACATGGTCAGCATTGCTACCAACCCTAGAATCCCCAAGGATTCGACCGAAGTGTAACCCTATATAAGAACGGATGGAATATGGTTTTCTCACATAAACTGGGGAATTCTGATTATTTTTCGCAGATTTCCTGCGAAAAACACATACTTCCGAGGGTCATTCCGGGACGAAATCAAAAATCTTTCCGGGATTCATGATTCCTTTCGGGTCGAACACTCTTTTCACAGCGTGCATATAGGCAATCTCTGCCGCATCACGACTGTAGGACAGGAACGGTTTCTTCAAAAGCCCGACGCCATGTTCTGCAGAAACGCT
>CAISYX010000010.1 GCA_903889815.1 uncultured Gammaproteobacteria bacterium | reverse complement strand
TCACGCGCCTGAGGTGCTGGCCGTCGCCAACATCCTGCTCCGCATCATCACGAAGCAGGGCGTGTACCTGCCGGGACGATGACACTCCAGACGGCACATCGTGCCGCGTGGCTGTTCGTCATGCTGGTGCTGGCCTCGACGTGGGTGGCGCTGGCGATGACGCAAGGTCTGCCGCCGGGTGTGCAAATCTGCACCGGGCAGTATGCGCTCTGTGCGTCTTCGACCTGTACGCCCGTGCTGAACACGGACGGCAGTCCGAAGATGATCACGGTCAACGTGCAAGGCGGGGGCACCGCGCAATATCCCGAGATGTCCTGCACCTGTCCCATCAAGACCGGGCCAGCGATTGCAGACGTGCAGGGCGGCAACATGCACGGCAGTTGTACGCCGCCTAATAAGAAGCAAGTCTGGTAGTTCTTTGCGGTGGCCGATCATCTGCCGCAAGCGATGAACCAGTGGTCACGTCTACCAGCGAAATCGAAGGTGACGCCGCAACAGTGCGGGGCGAGTCTGAACCTTGGCGCATCGTTTGCCAATTGCTTCAGCTTTGCGTGCACTGAAACGAACAGCATCAATGGGGTGCGACTGGCGGATTGCCGATGTCCGGCGGGGGAGAATCTGGCGGGGGGTGCGGTGGCTCCGGCCACGGCGTTCTCGATGTCAGCGGGTCAGGGCGACCCGAGCTACTGCGGGAAGATTCCCGTCGGTGCCCCCACTCCGTAGTACCCTAGACGATCCGCTGTGTCTGTGTTCGGTGTATGCCCGCACCGGTCGGCATTCTGCCGAGCTTGGACGCCACAGACACAGCGGGTTTACCGCACGACGACGTGCAACGCCTCTTCGACCGACCGCACAATCTCCCACGGCGCTTGCTGCTGGGCCTGTACGGCGCTCAGACGCCCCTTCACGCCTGTCTTGACCTCAAGGGGCACCCACCGTGCCCCCGTCCAGCACAAGAGGTCTGGAAGGCCCCTGCCGCTGACTTGCCACACCTGAATGCCTTGCGCCCGCAGGGCCGCGATGATGGCGGGTTCGACCGCGTCCCGTCGTTTGCCAGCCCCACCTTTGCGAAACATTAGTCCCTCACTTGTGCCTGAATTCGCGCCCGCGTCCGTGCATGGCGCGGAGCCTCGTAGCGTACAACCAGTTCCTTCGGCACACAGCGCCGACACCAGCCGAAGCCGTAGGGAGCGTGGTCGGGGTTCCACTTGCGCGTGGTCTGCTTGCGACAGCGTGGGCAGATGAGCCGCACGGACATGGGCGAGTCGGCGATGCTACTCACAACTGTAGACGACCGATTGCCGTTTCAGGCCACGGGGGAACGCCATCGGACTCGTCGTAAAGCTGCGCTCTTCGTAGACCAAACGATTCGTGGGCTGGATACTGAGACGACCACTGTCCAGCCAAATGAAGTGGTACTCCTTCGCTTGGTCAGGAACGGCGGAGAAACTGTCACCCACTGGAGCGACGGAAAAAAGATGCTGCCCCGGCTGGACGAGGGTATCCGTCTTCGCCAGACAGCGTAGTCCAACAAGATACGGGTATTCAATGACCGTGAAGCCGACGCCATAACAATCCCATGTTTGTGCCTCTTCAGGCGAGGTGTGCCAGTCTTCATGTTCAGGCGGCACGGGGATAAACGTCACGG
>CAISYX010000009.1 GCA_903889815.1 uncultured Gammaproteobacteria bacterium | reverse complement strand
GTCAAATGCAGACTTCAGCAAACCCAAGTATTACGTCCTGGACATGTTTCCTTACCCTTCCGGCTCAGGCCTGCATGTCGGTCACCCAGAGGGCTATACCGCCACGGACATCATTGCGCGCTACAAGCGCATGAATGGATTCAACGTGCTGCACCCGATGGGGTGGGACGCATTCGGGCTCCCAGCTGAGCGCGCCGCCATTCGCGAAGGACGTCATCCGGCTGTCATCACTCAGGAAAACATCGGCAATTTCCGTGGTCAGATCAAGCGCCTCGGCTTGTCCTATGACTGGAAGCGCGAGATCGACACCAGCAAGGTGGACTACTACCGCTGGACCCAGTGGATATTCCTGAAACTCTACGAGCAGGACCTGGCCTATCTCGCCGAAGTGCCAGTGAACTGGTGTCCGGCACAGGGAACCGTGCTTGCCAATGAGGAGGTGCAGGACGGCCGCTACGTCGAGACGGGCGACCCGGTAGAGCGGCGCATGATGCGGCAGTGGATGCTGCGGATCACGGCCTATGCAGAGCGTCTGCTCAACGATCTGGACGAGCTCGACTGGCCCGCTGGCATCATCGAGATGCAGCGGCAGTGGATTGGCAAGTCCATCGGTGCGCGTGTGAGGTTTGCGCTGCAGGGACACGACAGCGAATTCGAAGTATTCACTACCCGCCCCGATACCCTTTTCGGTGCAACATTCTGCGTGCTGGCCCCCGAACATCCGCTGGTCGCGCAGATAACGACACCGGCACAGGTCGACGCCGTCGCAGCCTATGTGCAGCGCGTGAAGAACATCAGCGATCTCGATCGTGAGACAGCTGCCGCCAAGGAAAAGACAGGGGTATTCACGGGAGCAATCGCCATCAATCCCGTGTCCGGTCTGCCGGTGCCTGTGTGGATTGCCGACTATGTGAAAGCGGACTACGGGTCGGGTGCCATCATGGCAGTGCCGGCCCACGACGAGCGTGACTACGAATTTGCGAAGTCCTTCGGTCTGCCGATTGTCGAGGTGGTCCAGGGCGGCGATGTCAGCCTGGCTGCCCATGCGGAAGAAGGCATCGCAGTGAACTCAGGATTCCTCAATGGCATGCGGACGCCGGAAGCCAAGGTAAAGATGATTGCATGGCTGGAGGCACAGGGGCTTGGTCAGGGCGAAACCACCTACAAGCTCCGCGACTGGCTGTTTTCGCGGCAGCGTTACTGGGGCGAGCCCTTCCCGATTCTGCACAATCCTGCCACTGGCGAGATTCGCGCAGTGCCCTATGCTGATTTGCCGATCACCTTGCCCGAGCTGAGCGAGTACAAGCCGACGGCAGATGGTCAGCCGCCGCTCGCGCGTGCCGACGAGTGGATGAAGGTTGAACTCAACGGCGAGCAATTGCTGCGCGAGACCAACACCATGCCGCAGTGGGCCGGGTCCTGCTGGTATTACCTGCGTTACATGGACCCGACCAATGACAAGCTGCCATTTGATCCGGCCGCAGAGAAATACTGGGGCCCTGTGGATCTGTACGTGGGCGGGGTCGAGCACGCCGTGCTGCACCTGCTCTATTCACGCTTCTGGCACAAAGTGCTGTTTGACTGCGGGCTCGTCTCCACCCGCGAACCGTTCAAGAAGCTCTTCAACCAGGGCATGATTCTGGGCATCAGCCATCGTGACGAGAATGGCCGTTTCTATGCGCCACAGGACGTCGAGTACCGGGATGGCAAGCCCTTTGCGAAAGACACGCAGACACTGCTGAGTGCGCGTGAAGAGAAAATGTCCAAGTCACGTCTGAACGTGGTCAACCCTGATGACGTTGTGGCCGAGTACGGCGCGGATTCCCTGCGTCTCTATGAAATGTTCATGGGGCCGCTGGAGGCGGTGAAGCCCTGGCAGACCAATGGCGTGAAGGGTGTCTACGGATTCCTGGACCGCGCCTGGTCTCTGCTGATCGATCCGGACACTGAAACACTGTCGTCGGTGATCAGTGATGAACCCGAATCCAGTGCGAGCGACGAGTTGCGCCGCGAGATCAACATCACGGTGCACAAGGTGACCGCCGATATCGAAGCGCTGCGTTTCAATACCTCCATTGCCAAGATGATGGAGTTCGTAAATCTGGCGAAGAAGCAGGAGCGCCTGCCGCGGGAAATTGCCGAAAAGTTCGTGCTCGTGCTGTCGCCCTTCGCACCCCATATCGCCGAAGAGTTATGGAAGCGTCTTGGACACGCCGAGACCCTGGCGTACCACCCCTGGCCGAAGGCGGACCCGGACTGGCTGCAGTCCGATGCTGTTGTCATGACCGTGCACATCAACGGCAAGCGCCGCGCGGAACTGCAGGTGGCGCGCACCCTTTCCCAGGCGCAGGTCGAAGAGATCGCTCGACAGGCGCCGGGCGTTGCAGACAAGCTGGAGGGGCTGGCCATCAAGAAGGTCATTTATGTGGCCGGCAAACTGGTGAACTTCATCGTCTGAGAATGGCACTGGGGCTGGCGCGCGATCCTTCGGAATCCGTCAGAGATTCCTCCGTTTCGCGGAAGCCGCCCCGGAGCTCGATGTGCTTAAATGCGAGCAGTTGTCTGTTTCCCGTGGGCTGTGTGCAGGGATGTCGTTTGCGTTATGAATACTCAAACTTTTCGGTTGTTGCTTGTGCTTTGCTGTTTGTGTTCTGGCAGTGTCTTGTACCCAGGCGCTGTGCTGGCACAGCGGGGCACTGACTTCGCTCTGCTGGATCAGGATGGTCGCTTTCATCAGCTGAGTCGGTACAACGAGTCTGACGCAGTGGTGGTATACATTCAGGGCCTCGATGATGCCGTTTCCGCCCAGGGTTACCCTCTGCTGCAGGACCTCCAGACCCGCTATGCCGGGCAGGGCGTGGCGTTCTTCATGCTCAACGCGGCGCGGGACAGCACGCGGCAAGCCGTGCAGGACGAGCTGGCGCGGCACGGTCTCGATATTCCCGTGCTGCTCGACACCGCCCAGCTCGTTGCCCGCTCACTCGGCGTGAAGACGACAGCCGAGGCCTTCATTCTTGACCCTTCCTCCCATGGCATCGTTTATCGAGGTCCGCTGGACAGCCGCGTCGCCGTGGATGATGCCGATCCGCAGTTGCCGATTCCCTATCTCGAGAGCGCCCTGAAGGCGGTGCTCGCGAATGTCGATTCCGAGGATGAGCCCGAGTTGCCGGCTGTCAGTGGGACGCCGTTGGTCTACGAATATGTCTCCCGTTTTGGCGACCGGCAGATCTCCTATCAGGACGAGATCGTGCCCATTGTGCAGAAGCGTTGCACGGTGTGCCACGTGGAGGACGGCCTGGCTCCCTGGGCGATGGTCAGCCACCGCATGATGCAGGGCTGGAGCCCCATGATCCGCGAAGTGCTCATCACACGCCGCATGCCGCCGGGTCAGATTGACACGCAAGTGGGCGAGTGGGGGGACATCCACACGATCACCGACGATGAGCTGATCACACTCGTGCACTGGATCGATTCCGGCGCCCGCCGCGAGGGCGAGGAAGACCCGCTGACTGTGCCGGCCGTCGCTGCGCCGGAGTGGGCTCTGGGCGAGCCGGACCTGGTCATTGATGTGCCCGAAGAAGCGGTGCCTGCCACGGGCATGGTGGATTTCCGCATCAAGCGAGCCGATCTGGCGCTGAGCGAGGACCGTTGGATTCAGGCGGTGGCCTATGACGTTGGCGAGCGCTCCGTGCTGCACAGCCTGCTGGTGCATGCCGTGGATCCGACGATCACCGACAAGAACCCTGCCGATCTGATCGATCCCGACAATGCCGAATTCATCAGCCTGTATGTGCCGGGTCGCACGGAAGAAGTGTTCGCGCCGGACGCTGGCTTCCTGCTGCACGTCGACCGTGATCTCTCCTTCAAGCTGCGCTACGTGACCGGGGGGCGCGAGCGCCTCGACAAGACCCGCATCGGCCTGTACTTCCGTGATACACCGCCGGAATTCGCAGTGCGCAATGTGATCACGCTGAACGAGGACTTCACGATTCCGGCAGGAGCTGACAATCATGTCGAAACCGCGAGCACGGAGACCTTTGCTGGAGAGGTGTATGTCGAGAGTTTTGCGCCCCAGACCCATACCCGGGGCAAGAGCATGCGCATATCAGCCGAGCTGGCGGATGGCACGGTGCAGCTCTTGATCAATGTGGCGAACTACAATTTCAACTGGCAGATGAATTATCCGTTGCGCCAGCGTCTGCTGCTGCCGGCCGGCGCGCGTCTGGTGACCGAAACGGTCTACGACAATTCCGCCGCGAATCCACACAACGTGGACCCGGAGGCGGAAGTCACGTTTGGCGTGACAACCTACGACGAGATCCTGCATCACTACATCAGGATTCTCGAGAAGCGTCAGCCCTGAAGCGGGTTCATTCCCAGTCGCGCAACAGGGTGCGCATGTCTCTCGTATAGGGAATGCCGTAGTCATGGGACGCCACGATCACGCTGTCCGTCGTGCGGATCAGCTTTGCCGT
>CAISYX010000008.1 GCA_903889815.1 uncultured Gammaproteobacteria bacterium | reverse complement strand
CCACTCATGAAATGGCTGGGGATGCAGTTGAAACAGTAGTCGGCTTCGATGGTCTGGGTCTGACCGTCCTGGCGATACTCGACGGTAACCCCTTTGTCCGTCAGATTGGTGCTCAGCACAAAGGCGCGAGATTTGATCTTGCCTTCCAGCTGACGGGTGAACCCTGCAGGGATGCGATCCATGCCGCCCGTGGGCTGCATCAGCATCGGGCCGGTTTCGCCCTCGTTGTCACTGATGACCTGCCGCGTGGCATTGGCCCGCAGCAGATTGCGCACATCAATCATGTCTTTCTGCACGGTGTGCGTAACATAGTTGCCGGAGGCATAGCCTGCACGGGTGCTGCCCGTGAAGCGGTTGTCCGGACCAAGGTCGCCGAAGGCACGGATCATGTTCATGACCAGGCCGGCTTCTTCGTCGGTGAAAGGCTGATCAAGCTCCAGTTCTGTCATGGCTTTGGACATCAACTCGGCCATGAAGCCACGCACATTGGTGGTGAACTCGGCGTTGCGAATGGGCTTGCCGCCCATGATCGCGTCGTCCTGTATCCAGGCCATCTTGTTTTCGTTGATGAAGAGCTCGAGGTTGACACCCAGCTCCTTGCAGTAATGCAGGACGTTGCTGTGGGTGCTGGGAATGCGGGCAGCGCCGGCATTGAAGAACATGTGGGGCTCGTCGTCCCACTCACAGTACTGGGGATTGCCGATCTCGTCGATGAGGGTACCGGCGCGCACGGTGAAGATGCGGCCACCCGCGCGGTGAGATCCTTCCAGCACGGTGCAGTCATAACCAGCTTTGCCGAGTTCGTAGGCAACGGTGAGTCCGGAAATTCCGGCGCCCAGAATGACGACTTTGCGATTCTGGTTGCTCAACCGGAGAAGATCAGGAACAGAAGCGGCAGCACTGCTGGGGATCATGCCCAGAGCCCCGGTAATACCGAGGACTGCGGCAGTTCCGCCCGTGGCGGCGATCAGATTCAGGAATTCTCGTCGGGTAACTGGATTTGACACGTGCTGATCCTCTTTTAAATCAATGCTGCTCATGACTCGGCATGACATGGCGATTGTGACCGCGAAACCGGGGGTTTTACAGGTTCGGATTATTCCGGGCCGCATGGGGAAAGTCCTCCCAAAAAGCTTCTGAAAACCTCCTAATTCCCCTGCGCACAAGGGCACCACCGACCCATTGCAGCCAGCGTCCGGCTTGACCTTGCACCATTTGTGCGCTCTACTTGGAGCCATTGATCAAATACCGTTTCCAATGACGGATCCTGTCCGCCCACTCACGAACGATCAAGCCGTGGCATCCGACATACTCCACAAGTACAGGATTGGCGATTGGGAAGTATCGCTGACGACATGCACCCTGACTCAGGGCGATATCGCGGTGAAAGTTACCCCTCGAAGCATGGACGTGCTTGACTGCCTGGCGCAGAGTCCCGGCAATGTCATCAGCCACGAAGAGCTCCTGACTCGATTCTGGCAGGGCACCTTCCCATCCGATCATGCCGTTCACAAGGCGATTGCCGAACTGCGCAGTGCCCTCGGCGACGATGCACACAATCCCAGCTTCATCCGCACAATCCCGAAACGCGGCTACTCGCTGATTGCGGAAGTCATTCGCCCGCAGGTTCCTGCCACGGACACCAGCGCCACTCTCCTGTCGCCTTCGGGTCCGCGCCGGCCCCCATTCTTCAGCGCACTGGTGGACAGGCGCCTGGCTGCAGGCATCGCCGCAGCCTGTGTCTTGCTGACTCTGGTGTTCTGGCCGGGCAGCGAGGTTGTCAGTGACAAGGACGAAGTTGTCCGCCTCGCAGTGCTGCCCTTCATCAATCGCGGCCTGAATACCGAGAACCAGTTTCTGACAGACGGACTGCGAGAATCGCTTGTAGACGGTCTGTCGAAACTCAGTCACATGGAAGTGCTTTCTCCTTCCCTTGGTCTGGTCGATGACGAAGAAGGCCGGGGCGCCGAGCTAGCGGCCGACCGCGGCAGGGACCTCAATGCGGACCACGTGCTGCATGGCAGCGTGCAGACGGCAGAAGGGCGCATGCGGGTCACCGTGCAACTGACCCGCGCCAGTGACGGTGTTCACCAGTATTCCGAGCAGTTCGACCTGCCAATAGAAGATCTTTTTGGCTTGCAGGATCAAATCGTTTCCAGCGTGGTCAGTGCACTCAGCGTGCACCTCGACGAGACAGAGCGGGAGCAGATGCTGGACTGGGGCACCACCAACGCCATCGCCTATGAGCGATTTCTGCGGGGTGAGTTCTACTACAACCAATTCAGTCCGGACGATTTCCAGCGCGCCATCGACTATTACATGTCGGCACTAGAGGCCGACCCAGGGTTCGTCAACGCCTATCATGGCGTGGCCACGGCGGCCAACAACATGGCGGTGTACAGCGGCAGCCAGCGCATTCAGGACTTGAGCGAGCTGATCAGCAGCATCCATCGCGAAGTCGCCCGTATCGCCCCGAACAGCGAAGCGCTCCATTCAATCAACGAGATCAAGCTGCGCATGAGCGGCACCAGTCAGGTGCAGCAGGAAGCGCAGTTGCGCGAACAGATTCTCTCCGGCAGCCCGCCCGACTATGCCATGGCCCATTACGCCCTGTTTCTGATCGGCGCCCGCCTTTATGACGAAGCCTCGCAATTCCTGGACAAGGCGAATGAAGTCGGCCCGTTCGAGATTTCACCGGACGAAGTGTGGAGCTACCGCAGCAATATTCAAGCGCCCCGCGCCATGCTGCTGTCCGCCAAGGGACAGCTGCAGGAACGCCCGTACCATGTTGGCTTCCTGGGCTCTGTTGCAACCAATCTCGCTCTGGCCGGCGATTTCCGTCAGGCCGAGATGTTTCTGACCCGCCAGCGTGACGTCGACAAGGACGGCATTCTGGCGCATTACAGTGAGGCGGTGATCGGCTTTCTCAGTGGCGAAATCGTCTTGGGCAATGCAGCCTATGAGGCAATCTTGAGTGCTGGCGAAGACTTCAATTTCACCAAGGGAGCGCTCAGCTTCATGCTGGGTGACGTGGAAACCGGCGTGGCATTCTGGCGCAACATTCCGTTGCTGCAGAAACGCCGACTGTTCAATGTCACCCATGCCACTGAGAAATTTTTCCCGGATGCCGTGCTGGAAGATCCCCGCTACCAAGCGGTCCTTGAAGAGCTTGATTTTGGCATCAGCTGGCAGCGCCGCCTCATGGAAGGGATCATTGCGATGGAACGCGTGACAGGGATCAGCCTGAGTGAAAGCGCCAAAAGCGCCTATGCTTCCGGCACCTTCATGTCCCGCAACAACCTCTGGACACCCGAAGACTGGGCAGAGCTGGAATCCCGAAAACTCGAGGGAATGCAACACCAAAGCGTCCTTGACTGACTCATCCGTACATCGCGACACCTTGCACGCCCGCCCCGTATCAGCCCTGCTGGCAATCACGCTCCGGCCCCGGATCAATTCTCGAAATTCCCAATGAATTCAATACCCGAACAGTTCTAGGAGGTATTCAGAATGTTTTTAGGAGGACTTTGGGGAGGTCAGTGCAGATAATCGGGAGGCTATCAAGGTCGGGCTCCTATACCCACAGTACACGGAATCCGGTCTCTCTTTCGCAACCAAAGAAACGAATGAAAAGGGATAAGACACTATGAAAATATCAAATCTGCTGACGCTGTCGTCGGTTGCCGCCCTGCTGGGCTCCGTGGCAGCGACTGCACCGGTCGCCATGGCCCAGGCGCCAGCGGCTGAAGAAATCGAAGAAGTAGTCATCATCGGCTCACGTCGCGCACCGCGCACGGCGCTTGACTCCGCTGCACCCGTAGACGTGTTCTCTGCCTCCGACTTCCAGGACCAGGGCACCGCAGACATGAATGACCTGTTGCGCAACCTGGTGCCCACGTTCAACGTGGACGTTCAGGATATCAACGACTCCAGCAGCCTGGTGCGCCCTGCAACCCTGCGCGGCCTGCCTGCAGACGACACGCTGGTGCTGGTGAACGGCAAGCGTCGTCACCGTTCCGCCGCTGTGCAGTTCGGCCGTCAGGGCACGCACTTCGCAGACGTTTCCCAGATTCCTCCGATCGCACTGCGTCAGGTAGAAGTGCTGCGTGACGGCGCCGCCGCCCAGTACGGCTCCGATGCCATCGCGGGCGTGATCAACTTCCAGCTGAAGGAAAATACAGAAGGCCTGTCTGTCGAAACCAAAACTGGCATCCTGACCGAAACCAATGACGGCCAGCTCAACTACGTTGCTGCCAACCTTGGCTTGCCGCTGGGCGCCAATGGCTTTGCCAGCCTGAGCATGGACATGACCAACCAGAAGCGCAGCGACCGCAGCATTCAGCGCGGCGACGCGCAGACGTTGATCAACAACGGCAACAATGCCGTGCGTGTGAACGCACAGCACCAAGGCCTGCCAGACACCGAAATCACCAACCTGTTTGCCAATATCGGCATGGACCTGGGCGGCGACCAGGAGCTCTACTCCTTCTCTGGCTACAGCGAGAAAGAAGTGGAACTCGGCTTCTTCTACCGCAACCCGGAAAACCGCGGTGGTGTGTTCACCAAAGGCGCCAACCAGCTGTTCTTCGATCAGACACCCGGCACTGGTACCACCTGCCCAACCATTCCGCGCGGCGTGAATACCACCACCAAAGTGACCAGCTCAGTCGCAGCCCGCAATGCTGGCCTGGCTGATCCCACATGCTTCACGTTCCTGGAATTGTTCCCAGGGGGCTACACCCCGGACTTTGGCGGCAAGAACACCGACATGTCCAACGTGACAGGCGTGCGTGGCGAGCTGAACGATGGCACGACGTACGACCTGAGCCTGGGCAATGGGTTCTCCGAGATGACTTACCTCCTCTCTAACACGACCAACCCCTCCATGGGACCGAACTCTCCCACCAGCTTCGAGCCGGGCATCTACACGACAATCGAGAACAACATCAACCTCGACCTGTCCAAGCCCTTCGACGTGGGTCTGTACTCTCCTTTGAACGTGGCCTACGGTCTGGAATGGCGTCGCGAGATCTTCAAGGTCGGCTCCGAGGACCAGGATTCCTACCGAATCGGTGAATTCGCTGATTTCGGTGCAGGCGTTGGCTCTGACGGCTTCCAGGGTTTCGGTCCGGACCAGCAGGGTACCTGGGACCGCAAGAACTGGGCGATCTATGCTGACCTCGAAGTGGACGTCACCGAGCAGTTGCTGCTGGGCGCTGCGATCCGCTACGAAGACTTCTACAACACCTTCGGCGGCACCACCAATGGCAAGCTGACAGCACGCTATGCGCTGACAGAGACGACCAACATCCGCAGCACGATCAGCACGGGCTTCCGCGCGAACCACACGCTGGGTGACTGGAGATTCACGCTGCAAGCCAACTACTACGATG
>CAISYX010000007.1 GCA_903889815.1 uncultured Gammaproteobacteria bacterium | reverse complement strand
GCAAAGCCCGCGCACCACCCGCCAAGCCTGACTCATCAGACCATTAACCGGGGGATTCACGCAAGGAGACCCAGAATGAGAAAAATATTACTGTCTGCCGCTACATTGCTGCTGGCGATATCCGCCACCCTCAGCCATGCCCAGGACACCAGCCTGAGCTTTTTCATTACCAGCGTGGGGTCCGGCAACGGCGCCAATCTGGGAGGACTGGCCGGTGCCGATGCCCACTGCACGGCCCTTGCCACCTCCGCAGGCGCTGGAGGCAAGACCTGGCGCGCCTATTTGAGCACCCAGGCCGCGGGTGGCCAGCCCGCCGTCAATGCCCGTGACCGCATCGGTTCGGGCCCCTGGTACAACGCCAAAGGCGTGCTGATCGCCGCCAATCTGGAGCAGCTGCACAGCGAGGCCGCTCTCACGGGCAAGGACAATTCCCTGTCCGAAACAGGCGCTCTGGTGAACGGGCGCGGCGACACACCGAACCAGCATGACATCCTCACTGGCTCTCAGGCCGATGGGACTGCCTTCACCGATGCGGAGGACCACACCTGCAACAACTGGACGAGCAGCAGTGCCGGTTCCGCACAGGCCGGACATCATGACCGTCAGGGCGGCGGCGCGAATCCCACCTCCTGGAACAGCGCCCACGGCACCCGCAGCTGTAGCCAGGAAGACCTGATCGCCACTGGTGGCAATGGCTATTTCTACTGCTTCGCGTATTGAGACAGATCAAGGCAGCAGGCTGTGCTCGTGCGGCATGATGAACTCGTGCCGCGCAGGTACAGCCTCTCTGTCACAGGAATAAGCCCGCATGGAATTCAAGGACTACTACAAGATTCTGGGTGTCGCTGCCGACGCCGATCTCAAGGCCATCAAGACGGCCTACCGCAAGCTCGCCCGCAAGTATCACCCGGACGTGAGCACGGTAAAGGACGCCGAGAAGCAATTCAAGGACGTGGCGGAAGCCTATGAAGTGCTGTCCGACGACAAGAAGCGTGCCGAATTCGACCAGCTGCGCCAGTACGGCAGCGCTGGTCAGCGCTTCGAGCCGCCGCCCGGCTGGCAGAGCAGCGGCCAGGGCAGCGGCGGCGATTTCTCGGACTTCTTTGAAAGCATCTTCGGTGCCGGACGCCAGCGCACCGCAGGCTCCCGTGGCTTCGAGGGCACTGAGGATTTCACGTCCAGCCGCGGTCGCGATGTGGACGTGGAGCTGCCTCTGTTTCTCGAAGACACATTCTCGGATGAGTCCCGGCCGCTCGAATACAACTTGCCCCACTACGGCGAATCCGGCCGCCTGGCCGACATCCGCAAGACCCTCAGCGTGAAACTGCCCCCCGGCGTCGCCGACGGCGACCGCATTCGTCTCAAGGGTCAGGGTGGCCCCGGATTCGGCAATGGCCCGGCGGGCGACTTGTATCTGCGGATAAGATTGGTGCCCCATCCGCTGTTCGATGTGGCTGGCCATGACTTGAACATCACGGTGCCGGTGGCGCCCTGGGAGGCGGCGCTGGGTGCAAAGATCACACTGCCAACACTGACGGGAAAGATCAGTCTGGCCATTGCTCCCGACAGCCAGAATGGCCAGCGCCTGCGCATCAAGGGCAAAGGTCTGCGCATCAAGGGCAAAGGTCTGCGCACACGCAGTGGCAATGGCGATCTGTTCGCCATTCTCAAGGTCGTGATGCCGGCAAAGTCGAATCCGGAGGCCATGCGGCTGTGGAAAGAAATTGCCAGCGCCGCCACTTTCAATCCACGCAGGGAATGGGAGGTCTGACATGCAGACAGAATATTCAGCAAGCCTGCATCTTCACGATGCCTGTCATGCCGTGGGAATGCCTGCCACGGAATTCATCGAAATCGTCAGCCTCGGCATTCTCGCGCCAGCGGGCGACACTCCCGAGACGTGGGTGTTCGACCTGCAGATGATCAGCACGGCTCGCCGCGCCCTGCGCCTGCAGCGCGACCTGCATCTTGAGTGGGAAGCTGTCGCACTTGTGCTGGAGCTGCTGGTCGAACGCGACCGGCTGCGCGACGAGAACGCGCAGTTGCAGCGCCAGCTGCAGCGCCTGACGGGCGGCTGAGCGCGATGGCCGTCGAGATTGAACGCAAATTCCTGGTGCATCGCGAGCATCTGCCGGTGCTGCCGCCGGGCGACACGATCATCCAGGGCTATATCCCCACGCTCAATCGCATCACGGTGAGGGTACGTGTACGAGCCACGCGCGCCTGGCTCACACTGAAGGGCGCCAGCACCGGCATCCGCCGCAGTGAGTTCGAGTACGAGATTCCCCTGGCCGATGCCCGTGCCATGCTGGCGGAACTGTGTCAGGCGGGCGTCGTCGAGAAAACCCGCTACGAGATCGAGCACGCCGGCATGCGCTGGGAGCTGGACATTTTTGCAGGCGCGAACGCCGGACTGGTCATTGCCGAGCTGGAGCTGCCCCACGAAGAGCAGTCTTTCGAGAAGCCCGACTGGGTGGCGGAAGAAGTCAGTGCCGATCCGCGCTACTCCAATCAGTCTCTGCTGCAGAACCCCTGGACATGGTGGCCTGCGAGTTCGTGATTGTCACGCCACTGCCACACCCACTTCATCAGCTCGTCATATGGGCACTGCACAATGCCCGGCAATCGAGCAAAGGAGGTGACTGGAATGAGCGTTACTGCAAAGACTCGCCCGCTGCGACACACGCTCCACTACCGCACGATTTTCCTCTCTGACATCCATCTGGGATTCAAAGGCTGCCAGGCCGAATTCCTGCTGGACTTCCTGAACGCTACTGAATCCGACTTTCTCTACCTGGTCGGTGACATCTTCGACGGCTGGGAAATGAAGAAGAAGTCCTACTGGCCTTCGTCCCACCAGAACGTCGTCAATGCCATTCTCAAGAAGGCAGCTGCCGGCACCCGGGTGATCTATACGCCCGGCAATCACGACGAAAGCGCCCGACACTACTGCGGACATACCTTCGACAACATCGAGATCTGCGACACCGCTGTGCACGAGACAGCGGACGGACGGCGCCTGCTGGTGCTGCACGGCGACCAGTTCGACGCCATCGTGCAGTGCAGCCCATTCCTGTCAAAGCTGGGCAGCACGATGTACGGTCATCTGCTGCAATTGAACCGCGTCATCAATGCGCTGCGCAGCATGGTCGGCCTGCCCTACTGGTCCATCGCTGCGCACCTGAAACACAAGGTCAAGAATGTGATGAGCTACATAGGCCGCTTCGAAGAGGCGGTGGTGAGCTCCGCTCGTGCGCAGAAGGTGCAGGGGGTTGTGTGTGGCCACATCCACAAAGCCGAGATCGCGCAGTTCGGCGACACGCTCTACTGCAACACTGGCGACTGGGTGGAAAGTTGCACCGCCATGCTGGAAGGCCATAACGGAGAGCTGGAAATCATGAAATGGACGGAGCAGGCTGAGTTGCACCGCTCAGAAAAGACTCCGAAAAAGGCAGCGGCGCTGCACGCGGCCTGAGAATGTCAGCTCAGGGGCGCACGCGCGTGAATTTGCGGATGGCCGTCTCCGCCACTTCAGCGGCGTAGAGATTGCCGTCTTCATCCACGGTGACGCCTTCCGCGTGACTCGTGGTGCCTTCCGGATTCGTCACGGGGTCTGGCGTCAGCGCCGTCACGAAACCATCGCGCGCACTGCCCGCATAGATGCCCCGCAGCCACCCCGGGTTACGGTCGGGCCCGGTATTGGACTCCGAGTCTGCCGCGTAAAGCATGTCCTGCGCATCGATGTAGACATCGCTGGGGCGTCCGAACTGCGTCCAGGTCATCAGGTGCGTGCCTTCCTGATCGAAGATCTGGATGCGGCTGTTGCCGCGATCAGCCACGAACAGCCTGCCCTGGGAATCCATTGCCAGGGCGTGGGGCACCCGGAATTCGCCATCCTCGGCACCCACGCTGCCCCACTCCTTCAGGAACGTGCCTTCGCTGTTGTACTTGAGAATGCGATTGGGCGTCGACGCGTTGTGCCCATCGGCGATGAAGATGTCGCCGTTGGGCGCCACCAGCACGTCATTGGGCGCGTTGAAGAAATAGCGCCCCGTGCCTTGCACGCCGGCAATGCCCAGACTCATCAGACGCTCGCCCTCGGGGCTGAACTTGTGCACCTGATTCCCGCGCTTGCCATCGCTGGACACTGCAGCGTCCGTCACCCAAAGATTCTCGTCATGGTCTACGAACATGCCGTGCGGCCACACGAACACGCCGGCGCCGAAGCTGCGCAGCACCGTGCCATCGCTGGCAAGCAGCATGATCGGGTCTACATCCCGACGATCCTCGCAGCTGCCCGCCCCGCGGTTGCCGCCACAGCGGTCAGCGACCCAGACCCGGCCGTTGCCGGCATAGTGAATGGCACTGGCAGCCCCCCAGCGACGACCTTCAGGCAGCATGCCGAAGGCATTCTCACCGCGCTCCCAGGGATTGGACAGTCCCGACCCTGACATGACGCCATGGGACATGCCGTTGCTGGTGCACGCCATCAGAGTGCTCAGCACAAACGCCGCGGCCAGAGTATTCTGGAAAAAATTGTTCGTCATCACGTTCTCCGGTGAAGTCTCTTGAATCGCTGGATCATACCCGCCCATCGCAGGCATTGGCACCAATCGTCACAAGTGCTGCAGAATTTTGCTGGCAGGCACTTTAACGATGGGTATACTGCGTCCGACCTCCCGTCATCGACTCTGAGAGAACAAAAAGAATGAACAAGACCCTCCGCTCCCTGCTTGCCACAGCCGTGCTCGCCGGCACGACTGCGTTATCACTTTCCTCTGCCATCGCCCAGAACGAAGTCATCCTCGGCCCCGTCGGTCCCAGCCCGTATGACATCATTCCCGCGTGGCACAAGCCTTTTCAGGAGCCTGGCTTCGCCTTCGGCGGCAACTCCGGTGTTCTGGCTGAATCTCCCGACCGCATCCTGATCGCGATGCGCGGGGAAGCCCGTCTGCCCCAGCCCATTCCGCCGGAATACGCAGGTTACGCAGGCTCCATCGGCATCAACGTGCTGCAGGCCACTGAACTGCGCACCTGGCGCAATTGCCTGTATGCACTGGATGGCGAGGGCAACCTGATTGAGAACTGGACGCAGTGGGACGTGCTGTGTGCGGACTCCGACGGCCCCGGCCCGCACCGTCTGCGCATCAGCCCCTATGACCCGGAGAAGCGTGTCTGGGTGATCAACGAAACCTTCCACACCATCTACGTGTTCAGCAACGACGGCAGCGAGCTGCTGATGACCCTCGGCGAGAAGGGTGTGCCCGGCGCGGATGAAACCCACTTCGGTCGACCGCAGGACGTGGCCTTCCTGCCCGATGGCCGTGTCCTGGTCGCTGATGGTCTGGACAATCACCGCGTGGTGATTCTGGACAAGGACGCCAAGTACATCGGCGAGTTCGGCGGCTTCGGCACCGAGCCCGGTCAGTTCAACGGCGTGCACTCTGTGGCGGCCGGTCCGAACAACATGGTCTACGCCCTCGACCGCTCCGGCGGCCGCATCAACACCTTCCGCCTGACGGATGACCCTGCAGTGATCGAGCACGTGGACACATGGACTGGCTTCAGCCTGCCGCTGGACATGATTGTGAACGAGGACTCACTGTGGATCACCGATCTGAACCCGCTGCGCTTCATAAAGCTGGACTTCAACGGTGAGCGGCAGTTCTCCTGGCTCGTGGAACGCGAAGGCCCGACGGGATTCCTGGAAGTACACGCGTTCTCGGTGGATTCAGAGATGAACCTGTATGGCGGCGACAACCAGTTCGGCCGCACGCAGAAGATGGTGCCAAAGCCGGGCGTCGACCCGGCACTGCTGATCAAGCAACCGTGGTATCAGCGCTGATCTTGTGACGCCAGCTCATGCGATGAAAGTCGAAGTCCAGTTCCAGCGTGGGTTTGACCACACGGAAATAGGGCGACAGATCGAAATCTCTGGGCACGTAGTGGGTGTGATGGCGGTGCTCGTAGTGCCGTTCCTCCGACCCCTCTGCCCGGTTCTGCTTGGGCAGGATCGGGTAGTCGATGGATTGAAAGGCCTGGGCGATCAGCGTTGAGCAGATCGCCCGGGTCGGCTCTCCACTTCCAAGACTCAGCAGTTGCCGCCGGTAGCGAGCCGGCACTGCTGGATTCTGGATCAGATAACGCATCAGATCGATGATGTTCTTCAAGTCGTAGCGATACCCCAGCCGGTCTTCCACGAAACTCAGCAATCGCCGCTTTTCACTCTCCGTAAGCCCCACCGGACGGCATATCCGCACGTTGTATTTCTCATACTTGTTGAGTGGGACAAGTGTCACGCCCTCGTTCAGATCAGCCTCAACAAGTGATGGCATGTCTGCCGAGCGGTCAACGGCACCCACGTACAGACAGGCATGGGACCATGTCGACTGTGTGAGGTACTTGATAGCGGTGCTGATGCGGCTGTTGCCGTCCACCAGCAGGATATCGCCAGGCTCGATCACCTGCAGAATGCGTTCAATGGAGGTGGTGTCGTGCTGCAGGTAGTCGGCCCTGGGCTTGCTCAGATAGGTGGCAAGAACGCGGCCCAGGGTGCGGGTGATCTTCAGCATTGTCTCAGTCTCTGCTTCCGGTTTTGCGCGTCAACATACCCTAAGCTCCTGAAAAAAGCAGGTATACTCCGGCCGATGTGAGCGAATGGAACAACATCATGGCAATCGACTGCAGACAATTCTTCATCAATGGTGAGTGGCTGACGATTGCCGGGCGCCCTGAGCTGCCAGTGCTCAATCCT
This sequence comes from uncultured Gammaproteobacteria bacterium, assembly GCA_903889815.1. Lineage (GTDB taxonomy): Bacteria > Pseudomonadota > Gammaproteobacteria > Pseudomonadales > Pseudohongiellaceae > UBA5078. The sequence goes on along the minus strand of CAISYX010000007.1, from coordinate 2,015 downwards.
GCCACCGAACAGGTCCACGCCACACTCTGTCTGGGCACGGCGGAAGATGTCGACCTGGCTGTGCGTGCAGCCCGCTCCGCTTTCCCTTCCTGGTCTCACACCTCTGACATTCAGCGGCTTGAAATCCTCGACCGCATCATCGCCGGCATCCTGGAACGCACAGAGGAACTGGCTCTGGCAGTGAGCGCAGAAATGGGTGCGCCCATCAGTTTCGCCCGCACGGCCCATGTGGGCAGTGGTCTTGCGCATTTCGTCACCGCCCGGCAGATCCTGGCCGACTACAAGTTCGAGAAGTCACGCGGCAGCACGCGCATTCAGCGCGAACCCATCGGCGTGTGCGGTTTCATCACCCCGTGGAACTGGCCGCTGAATCAGGTGACCTGCAAGCTGGCGCCGGCCCTGGCAACGGGGTGCACCATGGTACTCAAACCCAGTGAGCTGGCGCCGTTAAGTGCTGGCATTCTTGCGCAGATCATCGCCGCCGCCGGCGTGCCTGCGGGCGTGTTCAACATGGTCCATGGCGATGGGCCCACCGTGGGCGCTGCCATTGCCGCCCATCCGCAGATTGATCTGGTGTCGTTCACAGGGTCCACCCGGGCAGGACGGGAAGTGGCACACGCCGCCGCAGACTCCATCAAGAAAGTGACCCAGGAACTGGGCGGCAAGTCGGCCAACATCATTCTGGAGGGGGCTGACTTCCCGCGGGCTGTCACCATCGGCGTGCTCAGTTGTTTCAGCAATGCGGGGCAGTCCTGCAATGCACCGACACGCATGCTGGTGCCCCAGGGACGCCTTGATGAAGTGCTGGAGATAGCGAAGGCCGCCGCCGCGAAGATGGTGGCGGGAGATCCTGCGCTGGAGACCACCCGGCTGGGCCCGGTGGCAAGCAAGGCCCAGTTCGACCGCATTCAGGCAATTCTCAATGTGGGCATCGCTGAAGGCGCACAGCTCGTAGTGGGTGGCCCGGGCAAACCCGAGGGCATCGGCAGCGGCTGGTACGTGCGGCCCACTATCTTCGCCCACGCCCACAACGGCATGCGCATCGCCCGCGAAGAAATCTTCGGGCCGGTGCTGACGATCCTGACCTGCAGGGATGAAGAAGACGCCATCGCCCAGGCCAATGACAGCGACTACGGCCTGTCAGGCTATGTCTGGGGAGAACTGGAAGAGGCGCGCCGCGTCGCCCGTCGACTGCGCACCGGCATGGTCCACATCAACGGGGCGGGCATGGACTTCAATGCACCGTTCGGCGGCTACCGGCAGTCCGGCAATGGCCGCGAATGGGGGCTGGAAGGTTTCGAGGAATTCCTGGAAACCAAGGCCCTCATCGGATTCGGCGTCTGACAATCAATGGTGGTGATGATCGCCGTGGGCATGCACGTGGCCGTGGTCGATCTCTTCTTCCGTTGCATCACGGATGCTGATTACTTCGACATCGAAATACAGGGTCTGTCCCGCCATCTCGTGGTTGCCATCGATCATCACCTTGTCGCCTTCCACGGATTTGACGGTAATGTGCTGGTGGCCGTTCTCGCCCTGTGCCGTGAACACCATGCCGGGCTCGATATTGTCGACGCCGCGGAACATGGACTTGTCGATGCTGTGAATGAGTTCCGGATCGATCTCGCCATAGGCCAGCGCCGGCGGAATCACTGCCTTGAAGGCATCGCCCACTGTCTTGCCTAGAAGCTCGTTTTCCAGCCCCTGAATCAGGCCGTGCGTGCCATGCAGATACATCAAGGGTTCGCCGTCTGCCGAGGTATCAAGCACCTCTCCCGCCGCGTTCTTGAGGGTGTAATGGATTTCTACTACTGAGTGCTTGCCGATCGCTGCTGTCATTTCGGGGGTCCTGGCGTGGGTGGGTGTGGTTTTGTCAGGGGGGCCATTATAAGGAAAAGGTCTGCGGGGGAAAGCCCGACATCACATTGGCTGGGGTGCCGGGTGAGTGGCTCTGGCATTGGCGGGGTCTTGTTAATTTTGAACAGTGGCTGGATTTGCGGGAGGCGGTCGGGGCG
>CAISYX010000006.1 GCA_903889815.1 uncultured Gammaproteobacteria bacterium | reverse complement strand
GCGTCACTGCCTGACGAACTCGTCGCCTTCGGCATCAACAGCAAGGCCATGGGTTCACTGGCCGGCCTGCTGACCTCCCACCCGCCGCTGAGTCAGCGTATCGCAGCCCTGCGCAACGCACAGGGCTGAGCCTTCAATTGCGAGCCCTGAAGCGCATGTCCAATGTGTAGGGATGCGCTTCGTGCGGAGCTCCAAGATCCAGATCCATCACACCCTGTGTATGGCCATGCTGCCAGAAGCGCGCCACGCGGCGTGCTTCTGCCTCATTGGCATTCACAGGGAAGGTGTCGTAGTTGCGCCCGCCGGGATGCGACACGTGGTAGGTACACCCGCCCAGAGAGCGCTTGTGGTGAGTGTCCACCACATCGATCACCAATGGAGAGTGCACGTCGATGGTCGGATGCAGCGCTGACCAGGGCGCCCAGGCCTTGTAGCGGATGCCGCCGACGAATTCGCCTTCGGTGCCGGTGCTGCGCATGGGCACCTTGCGGCCGTTGCAGGTCACGATGAAACGGTTGCCCGTCATGTTGCGAGTGCGAATCTGCAGGCGCTCCACGGACGAGTCCACATAACGGGCGGTGCCCTGTCCCGTGGACTCTTCCCCCAGCACATGCCACGGCTCGATCGCCCGGTGCATGTCCAGCTGGATGCCCGCCACGTGGATGGTGCCGTAATGCGGGAAGCGGAACTCCTGGAAAGGCGCGAACCACTCCAGCTGGAACGGATAGCCCGCCTTGTTCAGGTCGTCGATCACCCAGCCCAGATCCTCCCACACAAAATGCGGCAGCATGAACCGGTCGTGCAGCTCCGTGCCCCAGTTGATCAGCGGGCGCGTGTACGGCGTCTTCCAGAAGTGGGCGACGAGCGTGCGGATCAGCAGCACCTGCAGGGCGCTCATCTGCCAGTGCGGCGGCATCTCGAAATTGCGGAACTCGACAATGCCAAGCCGGCCGCTGGCGCTGTCCGGAGAATAAAGTTTGTCGATGCAGAACTCTGCGCGATGGGTGTTGCCCGTCAGGTCCACCAGGAAATTGCGCAGGATCCGGTCCACCAGCCAGTACTGGCCGGTCGTTTCCTGTTCCAGTTGCTGCAGGGCTATCTCCAGCTCGTACAGATTGTCATCACGGGCCTCATCCACGCGCGGTGCCTGGCTGGTCGGGCCGATGAACTGGCCGGAAAACAGATAGGAAAGGCTGGGGTGGTTCTGCCAGAAACGCAACAGACTGCCCAGCAGGTCAGGGCGCCGCAGAAATGGACTGTCTTCGGGCTTTGCCGCGCCGAGAGTCACATGATTGCCGCCACCGGTGCCGGTATGGCGGCCATCGAGCATGAACTTCTCAGTGCCCAGACGGTTCTGCCGCGCCTGCTCATACAAGGTGTGCACGATATGGGTCAGTTCGGGCCAGGTGCCAGCTGGTTGCACGTTGACTTCGATGACGCCAGGGTCCGGTGTGATCATCATCTTCTGCAAACGCGGATCGCGTGGAGGTTCGTAGCCTTCGATGACCAGCGGGCAGGTCAGCTCTTCCGCCGTCGCCTCAATCGCAGCAATCAGCGTGACATAACGTTCCAGATCTGTCTGTGGTGGCAGGAACAGATATAGTCGGCCATCGCGAACTTCGGCACACAAGGCAGTGTGAAATACGCGGCCGTCGCCGGCGTCACCGGCGTCCAGCGCTTCGGTATCTTCTTCGACCAGCAGCGGGTAAGGCAGCTCCTCGCGCGGTGAGAAGGGATCCTTGGCATGTTCTTCTTCCTTCACTTCTGGTACTTCCCACGGAAGGCTGTCCAGCGGCAGCCGGAACCCGACGGGGGAGTCTCCCGGAATCAGCGTCAGCTTTTCCTTGCGGAAATACCAGCGGCAACTCAGCCAGCGGATGGTGCCCTTGAGTTCCGTCGATGCCAGCGGCAGGACATAGCCGGTTTCCTTGTCCAGGCCATGGGCAAAGACGCGTTTGATGCGCGCACTTTCCAGAGGGTCAATGATCTTGTTGTCCCAGAGTGACACATTGGCGGGCAGCTCGGACTCTCGCTTGAGGTACCACTCCTTGTTCTCGAAGGCCGGAAGAATGTAACGCGGGCTGATCCCGAGTCTTCTGACAAGAGAAGAAATGAAGCCAGCCGCCTGCCGGTTGTTCACTGGGCCTTGCACGCGATCATCTGACAGCAACTGTGGGTTGTGCCAGAGCGGCTTGCCATCGGTGCGCCAGAAAAGGCCAAGCGACCAGCGTGGCAATGGCTCACCCGGGTACCACTTGCCCTG
>CAISYX010000005.1 GCA_903889815.1 uncultured Gammaproteobacteria bacterium | reverse complement strand
GTTTCGTAGCCAGAAGCTACACGAATACTCTCTCCCAAGCGTTTGTTTTCACTTAATTTACGAGCCTGCAACCAACGGTTCATGCCCTCGTTGTTGCGCCCCAGTGCCGCTTTCTGCAGTGCTTCCAGCGAGGCCGCCCGCCCCTTCAGACTCTGCAGCTCACTGCGGGCACGGTCCAGGTCGCTGGCGATGCTCTGGCCCCGGCTTCGTTCTTCTTCTATAAGCCCTGCCAGCGCGCTGTTGCTGCTCTGGTGCTGCTCCAGGCTTTCCTCCAGCTGCGAGACCTGAATGGACAGCTCGTCGAGCTCATCCTGCTCGGGATTGTCGCCAAGCGACTTCTTCTCTTCCTGCAGGCGCGCCCTGCGCTCCATGCCGCGCTCGACAATTTTCTCCAGCTGCTGGATGCGGGACTGTTCCACTTCGGCGATCTGGCGCGGCTCTTCGGCGCGGCGGTTGAACTCATCCCACTCGTGCTGCCACTGTTGCATGCGCTCTTCGGATTCCTCCAGCGCATAGGCGGACTCCTCGGCGACGGCGTTGGCTTCTTCCAGGCGGGGCTCCAGCCCGGCGACTTCGGATTCAAGGCGGGAGACGCGAGTGCGGTCAGACTCCAGCTCACCCTGAGTCAGGCCAAAGCCTTCGCGGGTCTCCAGCAAGTCGCGCTTGAGCTGTGCGGTGCGTTCAATCTGGAACTCGATGGTTTGCTCGATCCGGGAGATGTCACTGCCCAGGCCGTAGTAGCGGCCCTGGATCTCGCTCAACTGGTCATTGAATTCGGAGTTGTCCACCAGGTGCTGTTCCACTCTGGCTTCGATCTCGCGCTGGTCGGCCACGGTGGCTTCGATCCTGACCTCAAGCTCGCTGATGACCGCCTGCTTGAGTTGCAATTCGTCATTCAGGGCTTTCCAGCGCAGCGCACTGTGCTGGGCACTGATCTCGCGCTCCTGCTGCTTCAGCTCGCCATATTTCTCGGCGGCCTGGGCCTGGCGGTGCAGATGCTGCAGCTGGCGGCCCAGCTCTTCCCGCAGGTCGGTCAGGCGCTCCAGGTTCTCGCGGGTGCGCTTGATACGGTTCTCGGTCTCGCGGCGGCGCTCCTTGTACTTGGAGATGCCGGCGGCTTCCTCGATGAAGATGCGCAGCTCCTCGGGCTTTGATTCGATGAGGCGCGACACCATGCCCTGCTCGATGATCGAGTAACTGCGGGCACCCAGGCCCGTGCCCAGGAAGATGTCCGTGATGTCACGGCGGCGGCACTTGATGCCGTTGAGCATGTAGCCGGCTGAGCCGTCACGGGCCACCTTGCGCTTGATGGAGATCTCGTTGTACTGGGCGTACTCGCCCTTGATGCGGTTGTCGCTGTTGTCAAACACCAGTTCGATGCTGGCCTGCCCTACCGGTTTGCGGCCCCCGGAGCCGTTGAAGATGACGTCTGTCATGTTCTCGCCACGCAGATTCTTGGCGGAACTCTCGCCCATCACCCAGCGCACGGCGTCGATGATATTGGACTTGCCGCAGCCGTTGGGGCCCACGACCGCGCACAGATTGCTGGGGAAATTGACGGTGGTCGGGTCTACGAACGACTTGAACCCGGCCAATTTGATACATTTCAAACGCATGAAGGAACTCTGTTGTTGTGTGCCCAAGCGAGCGCAAGTTTAGCCGATATTCCGGCGCGAATGACACACAAAAAACGGCCCCTGCGGTGGACAGACCCTGGTGAAGGCACTAAGCTCCCGGCCTGCAGACTCCTGACTACGGACGCCCTATGCCCCATTCGCGCCATCGCCGCTCCCTTGCTGCCACCTGCATTCTGGCACTTATGGGCGGCACGCTGACCAGCCTGCCCGCCGTTGCCGATTCGCCGCTGGGCTGGATTCATTCCGATCACCGCAATGCCTATACCCAGGACCCCTGGAGCATCGAATTGCTGATTGGCGGGCTGGCCGTCAACGAAACCATCGACGTGCTGAACATCCGCGAAGAACTGCTGGCTGGCACGCGACGCCTGGTGGGTGACAGCGGCGACCTCAGCGGTCAACTGGCCGGGGTGCAAGTGGGTCTGACTCCGGGCATCAGCGCCTTTTACCGCCGGCAGCAGACGGCCTTGACGGTGGACATCGGGGAAGTCAGCTCCATCAATCTGCTGGACATCGAAGACAGTCTCGACACCACTCTCACCTCCTATGGCTTCAAGTGGAACCTGTTCGAGTCCGGCCTGTTCGACAATGCGCGCCCCTGGCATGCCCTGAGCCTGGAAGTCAGCCGCATCGAGAACAGCACCGACGACTTCAAGGGACGGCTCGACCGCATCAACATCACTGAGAATTTCAAGATCTTCTTCACCAATCCGCAGACCTTTGCTCTGGAGAACCTGGAGGAAGACGGCTGGCTGAGCCGCCTGCTGTAAAGCATGCCCGTCACCGACACCCTCGCAGCCAGCGGCTGGATTGGCTATGGCGAGACCGCGGCCACCTCTGGCACCGGGGCCATTTCCGACGTGCCCTTCTTCGCCGATGCACTGACGCAGCACTTCGCGATGGACGAGGCCAAACTGCAATTCGGGGCCAGCCTGCACTGGTCGATCACGCCACGCATGCCCTTGCAGCTCAGCTATGAATACATCCGCATCAACAACGCCGAGTTGCTCGTCGAGGCCAGCAGCAACAGCTCCTTGCTGCCCTCGTTCCTGAGAGGCACCAATCTGAACGCTGCCACCGCTCAGGACAATCACACCCTGCACGGCAGCGTGAGCTACTGGGTCACACCCCGGGTGCACTTCAGCATCACCGGCAAGCTGTTCCGCAATCAGTTCCTCGGCATCATCACCGCCACCAGCGTGCAGTTGCTGTACGGATTGCGCTAAAGGCTTCGCAGTGGGAGCGGGCTTGCCCGCGAAGCTTTCTGAGTCAGATTGTTCGCGGGCAAGCCCGCTCCCACCAAGCCCGCTCCCACGGGGCGCACTCCAGCCGCCTCCAGAATCGCGCGCCCCGGCGTGCCCGGCGCCTGATAGCCCACGAACAGCACATTGTGGCGCGG
>CAISYX010000004.1 GCA_903889815.1 uncultured Gammaproteobacteria bacterium | reverse complement strand
GTTCGGTGTGGATGCCCATGACGAGCACTCCCTCGTGACCCACGCCGACACCGCCATGTACCGGGCCAAGGAACTGGGCAAGAATACCAGTCAGTTCTACCAGCCGCCTTCCTGAAATTCCTTCCAGGCTTCAAATCCGCCATCGAGGCTGCAGGCCTGCAGGAAGCCATTCTCCGAGAAATATGCCGCAGCGCCCTGGCTGGCATTGCCGTGATAGCAACAGACGATCAGGGGCTTGGCAGGGTTGTTGCTGGCGATGAACTCATCGACATTGTCAGCCGTGATATGGACGGCACCCTCGATGGCGCCCGCGGCAAAGGAATGCGCATCGCGGATGTCCACCACCAGTGCCCCGTCGGCCAGCATGGCACTGGCCTGCTCTGCATTGATTCTGATCACGCTCATTCAGGTCTCCTGTTTCTGTTGTGCGCCTTGGCGGATTTCACCGAAAGCCTTACCATTCTGTTCTGCCGCTCCGGCTCCACGTGTCAACAGGCCTGCCCATGAACGACACCAATTCCAACGTCCAGTTCTGGAACCATGTCCTGTATGCCGCTGAGGCCATCGAAACTTCGTTGCCAGGGGAGGCCCGCAGTATTGCCCTTGCTCAGATGGTCACCCTCATGGAAGCGTTCGCAGAGCAGTCTGATCCAGTGGAAAACTTCGAAGCCTTTGTGGTTCTGCGCCTGTGCGATGCCCTGCAGCACTGCCTGCAGCCTGCCGAACCCGGCGACTGAGCATTTTAGCTCACAGCAATCTGATCGAAACTGGTTACCACCGGATGCGGTGACTTGAGGCGCACACGCTCAGGATCGAGAGATGTGTCCTGAGGCCGGATCAGCCACGTCGTATTCAAGCCTGCCGCTGCTGCCGCATCCAGCTCGCCCCGATCATCAGACAGATACAGGATAGCTTTGGGCTTCAGAGCAATGGCCTCTGCGATGCGGACATACGATTGCAGGTCATCCTTCGGACCGATGGTGGAATCGTAATACCCTGAGAACAGAAGTCGCATGTCGCCCTCTGTGGAGTAGCGGAAGAACAGCTGCTGGGCCTTGATGGATTCGTGGGAATAGACGTAAAGATTGCGCTCTTCCTGCTGCCAGTGCTGCAGTACTGCAGGCACGTCAGGATATACATGGGACTGAAACAGCCCCTGCTTGTAGGCCTTCTCCCAGAGCATGCCCTGCAGAGTCTTGAGCGCAGTGACGGCATCTTCATCGCGAATCCATTGTGCAAGCTGACGGATGATGCCGTCGAGATTGTGCAGGGGAATCCCGGTCATTTCACTGACCTTGACCAGCGCCCGCATCACATCGCGCTCTTCCTGGTGTTCTCTGACAAACGCGCCGAGGTGTTTCAGCGAATATGGCATCAGGACATCGTAGCTGAACCCCGTTCCGCCGGTGGTTCCCTCAATGTCTGTCACTATGGCGGCAATCTTCATCAAATCTCCGAACTCGAACTGCAAGCATCTGGGACGTCTTCACTGGCCATTCCAGCTGCAGCAAGCAGGAATCGAGCCATCCCCCGCAAAGGGCGCGGGATTATAGCCTCACCTCAATCAATCCTGCACACCAGGCCTTTCAGGTAGAGGCTTTCCGGGAAAGGCAACCCAACCGGATGGTCAGAAGCCTGGTGCATGTAGTGCAGAATCTGACCGGTGCGCCCGGCATCGAGCACCGCATCGGCGGTGATTTTCTGGAACAGTGGGAGGTCAATCGCCCCGGAGCAGGAAAAATTCACGAGCAAACCGCCAGGGCTGAGCAAGGCAGCACCCTGCAGGGCGATGTCCTTGTAGGCCCGGGCGGCGCGTTTGAACTGTGCCTTGGTTTCGGCGAATTTGGGCGGATCCAGCACTACGATGTCGAACTGCCGGCCGGCCTGCTTCAGTTCACGCAGAATCTCGAAGGCGTTGGCGCACTGGAAGCTGTAGCGCTCGTTCTCGAAGCCGTTGCGGCGGAAGTTGCCCGCCGCCAGGTCCAGTGAAGGCGCAGAAGAGTCGATGTTGAGC
>CAISYX010000003.1 GCA_903889815.1 uncultured Gammaproteobacteria bacterium | reverse complement strand
GCTTTTGGAGCGCCATGCGGTGTTGCTCCTCCTTGCAGGCACGAGCCAGCCGCGTCGTCGCGCCGTGCCTGGCGCCCCAACAGCAGCGCTGGCAAATGCATCCAACTGCCGTTTTTAGGTTCAAAAGAAATTGGGCCATCGCGCTTGATGTAAAACATTTTGTTGCTATTTTTCTTATAGCGGGCAGTTTCAGGTACCCAGAGCGCACTGGCGATCAGACGGAGGCTTCAGTGGCCCCCGCAGCCGTGGCCTGTGGAACCACCGCCCTTGGCCGCCATGGGGGTATCCCGGTCCACACCCGCCGCGGCAAGCCGCTGCAGGTACTGCTCCCAGAGACTATCGCGCTGCTGGCCCAGCTCGTACAGGTAGTCCCAGCTGAAAATTCCACTGTCGTGGCCGTCGGAGAACGTGGGCTTGACCGCGTAGTTGCCCACCGGTTCGAGGTTAAGCAGGGTGACGTCACGCTTGCCGGTCTGCAGGATTTCCTGGCCCGGGCCATGGCCCTGCACCTCGGCTGAGGGCGAATAGACGCGCATCAGTTCGAACGGCAAACGAAACGCTGCGCCATCGGAAAACACCACTTCCAGCACGCGGGACTGCCCGTGCACCGTGATCGACTCGGGCGTGGGCGCACCCGCTTTCAAACCTGCCATGGAGACCACCTGTCAAACAATTGCAAGAACGGCCAACATTGTCCCATCGCCGCGAGGCGGCAGCAGGGTGCAGGGGTTTGTGCTGCGCCGCTGGCGTTGCGCGTGCGCGGCGTGGCTACGCACCGCCAGGCCCCGGAGCCATCAGCGAAGCCGCTGCGCCAGCGCCTGACACAACGCGGCCTCCAGCGCGGGCAGACGCGCGATCTGCCGCTCTTCCTGGTCCAGGTTGCGATCCCGCTGCGCCGCAGCCCATACGGGCGAGGGAAAGTGGCTGTCGCCCTCAAAGCGGGCAATCACATGCCAGTGCAAGTGCGGCACCATGTTGCCCAGGGCGGCCAGATTGACCTTGACCGGAGCCAGGTGCTCTCGCAGCGCGGCCTCGACGCAGGCCACGGCTTCCATGCAGTGCGCGCGGTCGGAGGGCGAGAGGTCGGAAAACTCCGCCACATGGGCATTCCACACCACACGATAAAACGCCGGAAACCCCGCCTCCTGCGCGCGGATGACGCGCACACGTTCGCCGCGCCAGATGAGGGAGCCCCCCTCCTCTGCGCACAGGGGGCACAGGCCGCCGATATCCGGCACTTAAACCAGCACCCGTTCAATGCCGCCGCTGTTGGCACCTTGCACGTACTCGGGCATCCAGTTTTCACCCAGGATCTGCCTGGCCATTTCCACCACGATGTAGTCGGCTTCGAGCAGGCCGTTGTTCAGGTCGTCCTGGTAACGATTCAGGCCCTGCAGGCAGCTGGGGCAGCTGGTGAGGATCTTCACGTTGTCCTGTGTGGCTACGGCACCGCTGGCCCGCAGCTGGGCTTCGCCCTTGCGAATTTCCTCTTCCTTGCGGAAACGCACCTGCGTGGAAATATCAGGCCGTGTCACCCCCAGCGTGCCCGATTCGCCGCAGCAGCGCTCGCTCTTCAAGACCTGCTCGCCCACCAGCGCCTTCACGGTCTTCATCGAGTCCTGCAGCTTCATCGGGTTATGGCAAGGCTCGTGATACAGGTACGCACCCTTGCCCTGCAGTGCAATGCCCTTTTCCAGCAGGTATTCGTGGATGTCGATGATGCGGCTGCCGGGGAATATCTTGTCGAACTCATAGCCCTGGAGCTGGTCGTAGCAGGTGCCGCAGCTGACCACCACGGTCTTGATGTCGAGGTAGTTCAGCGTGTTGGCCACGCGGTGGAAGAGCACCCGGTTGTCGGTGATCATCTTCTCGGCCTTGTCGAACTGTCCGCTGCCGCGCTGCGGGTAGCCGCAGCAGAGATAACCCGGTGGCAGCACCGTCTGCACGCCCGCGTGCCACAGCATGGCCTGCGTCGCCAGCCCCACCTGGCTGAACAGCCGCTCGGACCCGCAACCAGGGAAATAGAACACCGCCTCCGTCTCGGCCGTGGTGGCCTGCGGGTTGCGGATGATCGGCACGTAGTCCTTGTCCTCGATGTCCAGCAGCGCGCGCGCCGTCTTCTTGGGCAGGCCACCGGGCAGCTTCTTGTTGATGAAGTGAACCACCTGCTCCTTGATGGGCGCAGTGCCCACCGTGGCGGGCGGCTTGGCCGTCTGCTTGCGGCCGACCTTGCGCAGGATGTCCACCGCCATGCGCTGGGCCTTGAAGCCCACGCCCACCATGGCCGAACGCAGCAGCTTGATGGTGTCCGGGTTGGTGGCATTCAGCATGGTCATCGCCAGCGCGTTGCCGGGGCGGAAGCTCTTCTTGCCCATCTTGCGCAGCAGATTGCGCATGTTCATGGTCACTTCGCCAAAGTCGATCTTGACCGGGCATGGCGTGTAGCACTTGTGGCACACCGTGCAGTGGTCCGCCACGTCCTCGAACTCCTGCCAGTGCTTGATCGACACGCCGCGGCGCGTCTGCTCTTCGTACAGGAAGGCCTCGACCAGCAGCGAGGTCGCCAGGATCTTGTTGCGCGGGCTGTAAAGCAGGCTCGCACGCGGCACATGGGTGGCGCACACCGGCTTGCACTTGCCGCAGCGCAGGCAGTCCTTGACCGAATCGGCAATCGCGCCGATGTCGCTTTGCTGCATGATCAGCGACTCGTGCCCCATCAGCCCGAAGCTGGGGGTGTAGGCATTGGTCAGATCCGCATGCATCACGGGCGAACTTGAGGTATTTTCGGCCTGCCGCGCCTGCCCCGATTGCCCTAGTAGCTCCTGATTTCGTAGCAGCTTACCCTTGTTGAACCGGCCATCCGGGTCCACCTTCTGCTTGTATTCGGCAAAGGGGCGCAGTTCTTCGTCGGTCAGGAATTCGAGCTTGGTGATGCCAATACCGTGTTCGCCCGAGATCACGCCATCGAGGCTGCGCGCCAGCACCATGATGCGGTCCACCGCCTCGTGCGCGGTTTGCAGCATCTCGTAGTCGTCGCTGTTGACGGGCAGATTGGTATGCACGTTGCCGTCGCCAGCATGCATGTGCAGCGCAACCCACACGCGGCCCTTGAGCACCCGCTTGTGGATGGCCGTGGCTTCGTCCAGGATCGGCTTGAACGGCGCACCGGCAAAGATCGTCTGCAACGGGGCCCGCAGCTGGGTCTTCCAGCTGGCGCGCAGGGTGTGGTCCTGCAGTTGCGGGAACAGCGCGGCCACGTCGTGCAGCCAGCCCGACCACAGCGCCCGCACCTCGGCGACCAGCGCAATGGCCTGCCCCACGCGGTCTTCCAGCAGCTCGGCAGAAGGGATCTCGCTGGCGTCGTCCTGCTTGCCCAGCGGGAGTTGGCCGCGCTCGAAGAAATCCGTCAGCGCATCGCACAGCTTGATCTTGTTGCGCAGGCTCAATTCGATGTTGATGCGCTCGATGCCATCGGTGTACTCGGCCATGCGCGGCAGCGGGATCACCACGTCTTCGTTGATCTTGAAGGCGTTGGTGTGGCGGCTGATGGCGGCCGTGCGCTTGCGGTCCAGCCAGAATTTCTTGCGCGCCTCGGCGCTGATGGCAATGAAGCCTTCGCCGCTGCGCGAGTTGGCAATGCGCACCACTTCGCTGGTCACGCGGGCCACCTCGTCGGCGTCATCACCCGCGATGTCGCCGAACAGCACCATCTTGGG
>CAISYX010000002.1 GCA_903889815.1 uncultured Gammaproteobacteria bacterium | reverse complement strand
TACCCTGACCACCACACCGCCATGACCACCGCGCTGTCCACCTCGGTCTACTTGCCTGACGTGATGGCGCTGGAAGCCAGTTACGTGGGGCGTTTCTCGCAAGGAGAGGGCCTGCAGGATCTGTCCCTAGCACCGTTCCAAGCGGAAGCGTTGCGCCCGCGATTCGTACCCTACGCCTTCGAACAGACACGCAACCGCCGCGGCGCACGGGTGGCGGTGCCCACGGACATCGGGCCCGGCACTTTGCTGTACCGTGCCGACCTGCTGTCCAAGGCCGGGCTCAGTGAAGCTGATCTGACACCATCCTGGGACGCCTATGTGGCAGCGGGAGCCAGGATCAAGGCTGCCACGGGCGCCTACCTGGTCGGTAACGCCCAGTCGCTCAAGGACATCGTCATCCGCAGCGGCCTGCGCCCAGGCGAGGGGCTGTACTTCGACAAGGACTCCAAGGTCTTGGTGAACTCATCGCGCTTCCACCGGGCCTTCGAGCTCGCCAGGCAAGTGCGGCAACGCCAGCTCGATGCCAAGGTGAATGCATGGTCCAACGAATGGGCCGAAGGGTTCCGCCGGGGCTCGATTGCCACCGATCTCACCGGCGCCTGGATGGTGGGACAGATGGCAAACTGGGTGGCGCCCAATACCAAGGGTTTGTGGCGCGCTGCACAGCTGCCCGAGAACACTTTCGTGGGATACGGCGGCAGTTTCTACGCCATCCCACGCCGGGCCCGCGCCGAGAACAAGGCGCTGGCCTGGGAACTCATCCAACTGCTGACGCTGGACCCCGCGCTGCAGCTGGCAGCCTTCAAGGCCCAGGACGCCTTCCCCGCGCTGGTGGAAACGCACCAGGACCCGTTCTTCGAACAGCCCGTGGCCTTCCTCGGAGGTCAGCCGGCCCGTGTGGTGTGGCGTGAAGCGACGCGCCGCATCAGTTCCACCGAAGTGCACAAGCAGAACAACTTCGCAGATGAAGTGATCAGCACGGAGTTGGACAACGTGCTGGACCGCGGCAAACACATCGGCCAGGCCCTGGCCGATGCACAACGCCTGTTGGAGCGCAGGGCCCACCGATGAAGCGCTCCCTTCGCCAGGCCCTGCGGCTGTCGCCGCGCTGGGCACCCTACTTCTTCATCAGCCCTTTTCTGGTGCTGTTCGCGGTGTTCGGGGTGTTCCCCCTGCTGTTCTCCCTGCACCTCGCGTTCCAGTCCTGGGAACCCACCAGCGGCCTGGACTCCATGAGCTTCGTGGGACTGGAGAACTTCGCGTTCGCACTGCAGGACGAGTGGTTCTGGAAGTCGCTGAAGAACACCCTGTGGCTGGCCGTGGTGTCAGGCGCGCCACAGCACCTGGTGGCCATCCCGCTGGCAGTGTTCATCCATCACTCGTTCAAGCACCTTCGAGATGGGGTCATCGGGGCCTACTTCCTGCCCTACATCACCTCCACGGTGGCCATCGCCATCATGTTCAGCTCGCTGTTCTCCAAGGACTTCGGCCTCATCAACGCAATGCTTCACGCAGCCTTCGAAGCCGAACACGTGGACTGGCTGGGCCAGGCGGAGAACATCAAGCCGGCCATCGCTTTCGTCGTGTTCTGGCGCTACCTGGGTTTCAATGTGGTGCTGTACCTGGCCGCGCTGCAGACCATCCCGAAAGACCTGTACGAAGCCGCCACGATGGACGGCGCGGGGCGTTGGCAGCAGTTCTGGCACATCACGCTGCCGAACCTGAAGCCCATGATCTTCTTTGGCGTCACCCTCAGCGTGATCGGCGGGCTGCAACTGTTTGAGGAACCGTTCATCCTCACCGGAGGCAGAGGCGGTGTAGACCAGTCCGGGATGACCTCGGCGGTCTACCTCTACCGGATGGCCTTCGACTTCAATGACTTTGGTGGCGCCAGCGCGATGTCATGGCTGCTGTTCGCGGTGGTGGCCGTGCTCACCTGGTTGACCAACCGTGCCTTCCGCCCCCGCGGCGGCCAGGCGTGAACCCAGGCTGCCCCAGATGAATCCGCAACGCATGGCCCCATGGGCTGCCAAGCTGCTGGTGCTGGTGGGGGCGCTCTTCATGTTGGCGCCGTTTTACTTCATGTTCGTTTTTGCGACGCATTCGCGTACGGCCATCTTCAACATGCCACCACCGATGTGGTTCGGCGCGGACCTGCTGGACAACTTGCAGATCCTGACCTCGCGCTTGCCCTTCTGGCGCAACCTCGGCTGGAGCCTTTACGTGGCGCTGGCCTCCACCGCGCTGACGCTGGTGTTCTGCTCGATGGCCGGGTACGCGTTTGCCTTGATGGAGTTCCGCTTCAAGAAGGCCCTGTTCACGCTGGTGATGGCCACCATGCTGTTGCCGTCCTTCATGAACATGATCCCCACCTTCCTGATCATGGACGCGCTCGGATGGATCGACCAGCACCGCGGCCTGTACATCCCCGGCGCGGCCAGCGCCTTTGGCATCTTCCTGATGAGGCAGTTTGCCGCCAGCGCCATCCCGCGCGAGCTGATCGAAGCGGCTCGCATGGACGGTTGTGGCGAGTTCGCCATCTACTGGCGCATCGTGCTGCCTCTGCTCAAGCCTGCACTGGGCACGCTGGGGCTCATCACTTTCATTGCCTCGTGGAACAACTTCATCGGGCCATTGATCGTGATGCGCAGCGCAGATCAGTACACGCTGCCCCTGGCACTGCGCAGTCTGCAGAGCCCCGTCAATACCGAGTGGGGCGCGTTGATGACCGGCTCGGCCATCGCCACCATTCCTCTGTTGATCCTTTTCGCGCTGTCTTCCAGGCAGCTCATTTCCGGCCTGACCACCGGCGCCGTCAAGTGAAGCCTGAACTCATCGGGAAGCGACCCCTCATCACCCTCCATCAAGTCAAGACCTGCCCTGACCTTCTGAAGCCATGAATGCCCCATCTGAACACCCCGCCCTGCAACCCTTGCTGGATCCGACCATGGTCTTCCCTGCGGATTTCACCTGGGGAGTTGCCACCAGTGCGACCCAGATCGAAGGTGCAGCCGACCAGGACGGCAGAGGGGAATCCATCTGGGATCGTTTTTGCCTGACGCCCGGCAACATTGCCGACGGCAGCTCTCCGCAGACCGCCTGCGACCACTACCACCGGCTTGAGGAAGACCTGGATCTGATTGCATCGCTGGGGGTGAACGCCTACCGGTTCTCGGTTTCATGGCCGCGGGTACGTCCTGCGGGTGACGGCCCGTGGAATGAAGCCGGTATCGCGTTCTACAGGCGCCTGGTGGAGGGCCTGCATGCCCGCGGCATCCAGGCGCATGCGACCCTGAATCACTGGGATCTTCCACAGGCCCTGCAAGACCAAGGCGGATGGGAGGCCAGGGAGACCGTCGATCGGTTCGTGGAGTACGCGCTGGGCATGGCCCAACATCTAGGCGACCGCCTCAGCTCGCTGACCACCCACAACGAACCCTGGGTGATTGCCATGTTGGGTCATGACAGTGGCATCTTCGCGCCAGGTATCCGGCACAGAGCTACTGCGATGCAGGTGGCCCACCATCTGCTTTTGAGCCACGGGCTGGCGCTGCGTGCATTGCGAGCGCAGGGTTTCAGAAAGCCCCTGGGAATCGTGCTGAACCTGGCGCCCCTGATGCCGGCCACGCCGTCTGAACAAGACATCGCGAAGACCCGTATCGAGGACGGGCTCCTGCTGCGCTGGTACATGGATGCGCTGTTTGGCCGCGGGTACCCCACCGACGTCCTGCAGCACCTGGGCGAAGACGCACCTCGGGTGCAGCCCGGCGACATGGCTGTGATCGAGACGCCGATAGATTTTCTCGGCATCAACTACTACTCGCGCTCAGTGGTGAGCGCAGGCGAGCCGTTCGACGTGAAATCCAGTGAATGGCCACTGACCGACATGGAGTGGGAGATCTTTCCACAAGGCCTGACAGAACTTCTGTTGCGCCTGCACCGCGACTACCCCCTGCCCCCCACCTACATCACGGAAAACGGCGGGGCATTTCCCGACCGCATGGACGCTGACGGCAGGGTGCGTGATGCCGACCGGACGGAGTATCTGAAGCAGCACATCGCCGCATTGGCAATGGCGATGCGCCAAGGGGTACCGATGGCAGGCTACATGGTGTGGAGCCTGATGGACAACTTCGAGTGGGCCAGCGGCTACGCCAAGCGATTCGGCATCGTGCATGTGGACTACGCCACCCAAACCCGAACCCTGAAGGACAGCGCTCTGTGGTGGCGTGACATGCTGGCTCGACAATCGGCCTTGCACAGCCAGGGAAGAGGGTGACATGGCTGCCGTCACCCTGAAGGCGCTGACCAAGCGCTTCAAGGACACGGAGGTCATTCGCGGCATCGACCTGCAGGTGGCCGATAGCGAATTCATGGTGTTCGTCGGACCTTCAGGTTGCGGGAAAACCACCACCCTGCGCATGATCGCCGGCCTGGAAAGCCCGACGCAGGGCGATGTCCTGATCGACGGAGTACGGTGCAACGACATCCATCCCGCCGAGCGCGGCGCCGCCATGGTGTTCCAGAGTTACGCCCTGTATCCCCACATGACGGTGGCTGAAAACATGGGTTTCGCCTTGCGCATGGCAGGCGTGGGGCGACAGGAGCGTGATACCCAGGTTCACCGCGCTGCCCAGTCCCTGCGGCTTGACGACCTGCTGGGGCGTTACCCCCGGGAATTGTCCGGCGGGCAGCGTCAACGCGTGGCCATTGGCCGGGCCATCGTTCGTCAGCCCAAGGTCTTTCTTTTCGACGAGCCTCTGTCCAATCTCGATGCAGCCTTGCGAGTGGAGATGCGTATCGAACTGCGTCGCCTGCACCAGACGTTACGCAGCACGATGATCTACGTGACGCACGATCAGGTCGAGGCCATGACGCTGGCTGACCGGATCGCTGTCTTCAATGAAGGACGGATTGAGCAGGTAGGCACCCCACTCGATCTGTACAACAAGCCCGTCAATCGATTCGTGGCCGGCTTCATGGGATCGCCCAAGATCAATTCCGTCGAACGTCCCGCTGCAGGGTCATCACCAGACCACCAGACGTTGTGGGCTGTGCTGTCACATGATGACAATGACCGCGTGGCCAGCTGCGGAGTCCGTCCTGATCAACTGCTGGTGTCGATCCATGACTCCGGAGTG
>CAISYX010000001.1 GCA_903889815.1 uncultured Gammaproteobacteria bacterium | reverse complement strand
TACTGTTTCTTATAGATATTCAAGTCCTCTCCTGGGCACCATATGTCGACTCCCTGGATTGATTGACTCACTGTGCCAGCACTTTCGTGCTACCACGGACTTTTCCGCTCGCCAAGCATGTCCGCGCTACCAAGGCGCGCCTGCTGCTTTGAAGGAAGAGTGACATCCTGGAATGGACTTCGCGCAGATTCGCTTTTACTCTTCGCGTCCTGACCCTCCACTACTTTTCAACCAGAAAAGGATACCGCCATGAAAAATGCAGGCAGCCGCAGCAGCACCCTCTCAGCATTGTTCCGCCTGAGCTTCATCACCCTGATCGCTCTGCTGTCAGGACTGGCTCAAGCCCAGGTCGACACCGCCGCCATTCAGAGTGCGCAAATTCTCAATCTCAGCACCCCGCAGGAAAATGTCTTTGCCAGCGGTCAGCCCTCGCAGGAACAGATGCAGGTGCTCGCCAGTTCCGGCGTCAAGCACATCATCAGTCTGCGTCCCGCCAGCGAAACAGATTGGGATGAGGCAGAGCTCGCCCGCTCGCTGGGCATGGAGTTTCACAATATTCCCGTGGCTGGCGCCGAAGGCGTGACCAGCGAGAATGCCCGCAAGCTGCAGGACCTGCTCACCAGCCTGGAAGGTCAACCGACACTGGTGCATTGCGCCAGCAGCAATCGTGTCGGCGCCTTGCGTGCGTTGAACGCAGCCGAATCCGGCGGTGAGCCGCTCGAGTCGGCGATCAGCACCGGCAAAGCGTGGGGGCTGACCAGCCTCGAACCAGCCGTTCGCGCCGCACTGAGCAAGTAAACGCCAGCATTCTGCAGTCCGAAGCCGGCGACCATGCTGGCTTCGGACGCCTTGGCATCATCAAGGTGGAAGAAAGGCAGGCCAAAATGGCCTTCAATGATTTGCGGACACCACGCGGAATGTCCACCACTGGTCATCCGACGGTCGCGGGGTGCCAATCGGAGTGCCACCACCCAGCACGGTCGAGTTGACGAGTTTTTGCAATCGAGCATTCCAGGATCGGTCTTTCTCCAGCGGCTCCGTCACTTGGCTTATGCGAACCGGGTATACGAGCCCGTTGACCCGAATCCGCCCGTCTGGATTATCGGCCACGACCTTCGACCAGCGTTTTGGCGCGCACTGCGTGCAGCTGAGATACAACTCGCCTTCATCTGTAGCCATACAATTGAGGTTCAAAGCCTGCGTGATGATCGGGCCGCCTACCTGGATCTGGCACAGCTCCGACTCGTTGGCAAAAGTCCAGTCGGTAACGGGCTCTTCCACCAATTCACCCCATAAAACTGCGCCAGGCACTGTTTCGCAAGGGCAGGCAAGATACCAGCCCGCGAACACAGAGAGCACTACCGACAGAAATATTCCACTGGCTATGACAGCGATCTTTCGGTATCCAGATTTCACAGGAGGCACATTGCTGCTGACTGTTTCATTCATGGCGAGTTCCTCTGATAGAGATTATGGCCAAAAGTATGGGTAATGCGAAAAGTGCTGTCAAGAAGGCGGGGATCATGATTCCGACTTAGATGGCTATCCGTTCTTTAATGACAGCACGAATCGACAAAGTTTATGACACGTATGAGTTCGCGCAAGGCTGCGCGGACTGAAGTTCACGCCACTCGTTGCCGCAAGGAGCAAAGACAGGCGCAAGACGAGCGCCAACGGATACGAGTGATCCAGTAGCGACAATAGCCAAAGGAGGCATGTT